>NZ_JAMYRK010000010.1:0-135628 GCF_040321335.1 Mesorhizobium sp. M0437 | reverse complement strand
GGGTGGTCCCGTCGACTTTGTCGACAATACGGAAAAATATCTTCCGAAAGCGGCAACGGAATTCGCGGTCAAGGCGAGCGCGAACGGCTTTGTCACCGGCATCGCGACCCGCGAGATCGGGCTTGCCGTGGTCGGGCTTGGCGGCGGGCGGACGCGGCCCGACGACAGGATCGATCACGCCGTCGGCATCACCAGGCTGTTGCCGGTCGGCGCTGAAGTGCGGGCCGGCGAAGCGCTGGCGCTGGTCCATGCCCGCAATACCGGGGATGCCGAAGCGGCCGCGGCCGCGGTGCTTTCGGCCTATACCATCGGCACTTCCAAACCGGCCACGGAGAAAACCGTCATCCGGCGGATCCTGCCGCGCGGGTAATCACTGAACCAGCAGCAGCTTGCCGTCTTCGACCTGGTATTTGTCGAGCCGCTGCAGAAAGCTCATGCCGATCAGGTTGGTGTGCAGCGCCCTGTCGTCGAGCACGACGGCCTCGACGCCCTCGACGGTGATCTTGCCGATCTGCAGGCGGTCAATCGTCACCACGGCGGCCTTGATCGCACCATTGGCGGTGTTGACCTGATGGCTGAAGTCCGTCGAATTGAGCGAGATGCCGATCCTGCGCGCGGTCGAGGTGTTGATGGCGACGAGCGTCGCACCGGTATCGATCATGCCGTCGACCTGGCGACCGTTCAACTTGAAGACCGACATGAAATGCCCGCGCGCGTCCGCGGTGACGACGACCTTGCGGCCGAGCGGCTGCGGCGTTGCCGGCCTGTCCGGGACGGCGGCGAGATTCAGGTTGGTTTGAGTGTCGGCCGGCCTGGCTCCGATGGCGGATTTCAACAGCCGCTCGATTACCTGTGAATTGGACTGATACACGATCGGCAGCGATGCCGACGTTCCGGCAAACACGCCAAGGATGAGGAGCTTGCGCAGCATGGACCGGCCTTTGTGGTTGCCGATCCTTAGTCCGACATGGTGATTGCCGCTTTAACGAGTGCGGAAACCAGCCGTTTGCGTAAACAATCGGTAAACGGATCTATTTGGTGCCGTACATGCGGTCGCCGGCATCGCCGAGACCCGGCATGATGTAGCCCTTTTCGTTGAGTTGGCGGTCGATGGAAGCGGTGAAGACCGGAACATCGGGATGCGCCTGGGTAAAACGCTCGAGGCCCTCTGGTGCCGCCAGCAGGCAGAGGAAGCGGATGTTGGTGGCACCGCGGCCTTTCAGCTTGTCGATCGCCGCGATCGCCGAATTGGCGGTCGCCAGCATCGGGTCGACGACGATCACCAGTCGGTCGGCGAGGTCGCCCGGCGCCTTGAAGAAATACTCGACCGCTTCCAGCGTCTCATGGTCGCGATAGAGGCCGATATGGGCGACACGCGCCGCCGGCACCAGATCGAGCAGGCCTTCGAGCAAGCCGTTGCCGGCGCGCAGCACCGAGGCGAAGACCAGTTTCTTGCCCTCCAGCGTCGGCGCCTCCATCGTTTCGATCGGCGTCTCGATGGTCGTCGTCGTCAGTTCCAGGTTGCGGGTGACCTCGTAGCCGAGCAGCAGCGAGATCTCGCGCAGCAGCCGCCGGAAGCCGGCCGTCGAGGTTTCCTTCTTGCGCATGATGGTCAGCTTGTGCTGGACAAGCGGATGGTCGACGACGGTGACGCCCTTCATGGTGTTCTCCAACTGCGCAAGTGAATGGTGAATGGTGAATAGTGAATAGTGAACTGGTTTGCGAGTCCTTGGTTGCGCGGAAAAACTCGCGGCTGACGGACCGAAGCGCCGGGTGAACCATTCACCATTCACCTGCCCTTGGCGCCGAGCCTGCCCAGCAGCACCGCCCTGGTCTTCCTGTCGACGAAGGCTGCCTCGATGGCCGTCCTGGTGACGGCGGTGAGCGCCTTGTCGTCCATCGCAAAATGCTCGGCAGCGATGTCGTATTCGCGTTTCAGCGAGGTCCAGAAGTAGGGCGGGTCATCGGAGTTGAGCGTCACCTTGCAGCCCGCTGCCCGCAAGGCGGGGAAGGGATGGTCGGCGAAGCTGTCGAAGATTTTCAGGGCGATGTTGGAGCCAGGGCAGCATTCGAGCACGACGCCTTCGTCGGCGATGCGCCGCACAAGCTCGGGGTTCTCGATGGCGCGCACGCCATGGCCGATGCGAGACGGGCGGATGTGGTCGAGTGCCGCCTCGACGCTCTCCCAGCCCATCAATTCGCCGGCATGGACGGTGATGCCGAGGCCGGCCTCGCGGGCGATCTCGAAGGCCCTAACATAATCTTCCAGGTCGCCTATCCGCTCGTCGCCGGCGACGCCGAAACCGGTGACCAGCGGATGCCCGCAGCGCGCGGCGAAACGCGCCGCCCGCTCGATCGATTCGACACCGAAATTGCGCACGCCGGTGACGATCATGCGGCCTTCGATGCCGGTCTTCGCCTTGGCGCGGGCCATGCCTTCGCCGAGCGCGTCGGTATAGGCCTTCGGCGACAGCCCGGCCTTGCTGGCATGGTCGGGCGAGGTGAAAACCTCGGAATAGATGGCGCCGTCGCGGGCGAGGCTGGTCAGGTAATGATCGGCCAGCCGCGCATAGTCTTCTTCGGTGCGGAACAGGTCCGACGAGAAGTCGTAGGCGGCGAGGAAAGAGGTGAAGTCGCGCCAGACGAAGGAGCCGTCCTGGATGTAGGGCGAGGCATCCTTGCCGTATTTCTCAGCTTGGCGGAGGACGAGTTCAGGCGCCGCTGCCCCTTCGATGTGGCAGTGCAGTTCTGCTTTCAAAGGCATTCAATTATCCCGTCAGGCTTTTTCTTATGACGCAAGTTCCTGTCGGAAAACCGTGTGACACTTTTCCGGAACCTGCTTCGAAGCGCGGCCGAACACCGCGCCTTAAACAATAGCGCCCGCACCATCGATCGGCTATGGTCCCGCCGATTTTATGGCGGATCAAAACGATGTCGGTTGAAAGAACCACTGCTGCGGGCGGCATGGAAACCTCTTATGGTTTCAAGCGGGTAGGGCCAGGCGACAAGCAGTCCCTGGTCAATGATGTTTTCCACAAGGTGGCGAACCGCTACGACCTGATGAACGACCTGATGTCGGCCGGCTTGCATCGATTGTGGAAGGACGCCATGGTCGCCTGGCTCAATCCACCGAAGCGGCCGGGCTGGAGCGTTCTCGACGTTGCCGGCGGCACCGGCGATGTCGCCTTCCGCATCGTCGAGGCGAGCGGCAGGCACGCTCATGCAACGGTTCTCGATATCAACGGCTCGATGCTCGCCGTCGGCCGCGACCGGGCCGAGAAAAAAGGCCTGTCGGCAAATACCGATTTCGTCGAAGCCAATGCCGAGGAACTGCCTTTTGCCGACGCTACTTTCGACGCCTACACCATCGCTTTCGGCATCCGCAACGTGCCGCGCATCGATGTGGCGCTTGCCGAAGCCTATCGCGTGCTGAAGCCTGGCGGGCGCTTTCTCTGCCTTGAATTCTCCGAGGTCGAGATGCCGCTGCTCGACAAGGTCTATAAAGCATGGTCGTTCAACGCCATTCCGCGGATCGGCAAGGTGGTGACCGGCGATGACGAGCCCTATTCCTATCTGGTCGAATCGATCCGCAAGTTTCCCAATCAGCAGAATTTCGCGGCGATGATTTCGCGCGCGGGCTTCGAGCGCGCCTCGTTCCGCAATTATTCCGGCGGCATTGCCGCGCTTCATTCGGGCTGGAAGCTTTGAGGCTGGCCCGCATTTTCCGACCTGCCTTGCGCCAGTTCAGGAAACCGGCAGGGCAAAGCCAGCCATGAGCAGCATCGGCGCTGGTTTCAGGCTCGTGCGGGCCGGCTGGGTGCTTGTGCGCGAGGGCGTCATCGCGGCTTTGCCCGGTGACGAGCTCTTCGGCTTGCCGAAATTCGGCTGGCGCATGGCCCGGCTATTCACCCGCCGTCGGGCGCTTGCCTATGAGCGCGGCGACAGGTTGGCCAAGGCGGTCGTGCGGCTCGGCCCATCCTACGTCAAGCTCGGCCAGTTCCTGGCGACACGGCCGGATGTCGTCGGCAACGATATCGCGCTTGATCTTGCCATGCTGCAGGACAAGATGCAGACCTTTCCCAAGGCCGAGGCCATAGCGGCGATAGAAGCATCGCTCGGACGCAAGGTCGGTGAGCTCTATGCCAGTTTTGGCGAGGCCGTCGCCGCCGCCTCGATCGCCCAGGTCCATACCGCTGAAACCCTGCAGGACGGCGTCGTTAGGCGAGTGGCGGTGAAGGTCATCCGGCCGGGCGTGCGCCGCCGCTTCTTTCGCGATCTCGAAAGCTATTTCCTCGCCGCCCGGCTGCAGGAAAAGTACATCCCGTCGTCGCGCCGGCTGCGGCCGGTCGAGGTGACGGAGACGCTGGCCCAGACTACCAAGATCGAAATGGATTTGAGGCTGGAGGCAGCGGCTTTTTCGGAGCTCGGCGAGAATACCAAGGACGATCCCGGCTTCCGTGTGCCGTCGGTCGACTGGGAGCGCACCGGTCGTGACGTGCTGACCATGGAATGGGTCGACGGCATCAAGATGAACGATATTGCCGGCCTGACCGCCGCCGGCCACGACCTGAAGGCGATTGCCGCCAACCTCGTTCAGTCGTTTCTGCGCCATACGCTGCGTGACGGTTTCTTCCACGCCGACATGCACCCGGGCAACCTGTTTATAGAAGCCGATGGCACCATCGTCGCCGTCGATCTCGGCATTGCCGGCCGGCTCGGCAAAAAGGAGCGCCGCTTCCTCGCCGAAATCCTCTACGGGTTCATCACGCGCGATTACCAGCGCGTCGCCGAGGTGCATTTCGAGGCCGGCTACGTGCCGCGCCAGCACAATGTCGCCGCCTTCGCCCAGGCGATCCGGGCGATCGGCGAACCGATCCACGGCCAGCCTGCCGAGACCATCTCGATGGCCAAGCTGCTGACGCTGCTGTTCGAAGTGACCGACCTCTTCGACATGGCGACGCGGTCCGAGCTGGTGCTGCTGCAGAAGACCATGGTCGTCGTCGAAGGCGTCGCCCGCACCCTCGACCCGGCCTTCAACATGTGGAAGACGTCGGAGCCGGTGGTGAGCGGCTGGATTGCCCGCAACCTCGGCCCGCGCGCCCTGCTGGCCGATGCGCGCGACGGTGCCAACGCGCTGCTGGCGCTGGCCCGCCAGGCACCGGACCTCGCCGCCCGCACCGAGCGGCTGTCGCGTGAGATCGACCTGATGGCCGAACACGGCCTGCGCTTCGACGAAAGGACCGCACGCGCGATCGGCAAGGCCGAGGCGCGCTACACCCGCTCCGGCCGGCTGGCGCTGTGGGTGATCGCATTGACGCTCGTGTATATCGCCGGGCGTATTTTCTAGCGCTTGTTGCAAAGTGATTGCATTGCTATCATTGCACTCAGCAATTCCGGGCAAGGTGCAATCAGATGGCCAGCATCACGATCCGCAACCTTGATGACGAGGTCAAGGACCTGCTGCGCCGACTGGCGGCGGAGAATGGCCGGTCGATGGAAGACCAGGCGCGGGTGATGATCCGCGCAGCGGTCGAAGGTCAGTTCGGTTCGGCCGGTCGCATCGACCAGATCGAGAAAACACTGCGCGAACTGACGAGTTCGCAGAGTCCAGCAGCGCCGGTGGTCGCCGTCTCCAGCCCGCGAGGCATCCTCTCCGGCAAGCGCATCCTGCTGATCATCGGCGGCGGCATCGCCGCCTACAAGGCGCTCGACCTGATCCGCCGGCTGCGCGAGCGCGGCGCGGCAGTGCGGGTGGTGATGACCGCGGCGGCGCAGGAGTTCGTCACTACGCTGACGGCCGGGGCGCTGTCGGCCGACCATGTTTTCACCGAATTGTTCGACCGGCAGGACGAGCACGACATCGGCCATATCAGGCTGTCGCGCGAGGCCGACCTTTTGGTCGTGGCGCCGGCCACCGCCGACCTGATGGCAAAGCTCGCCAATGGCCATGCCAACGACCTTGCCTCGACCGTGCTCATCGCCACCGACAAGCGAGTTTTGATGGCGCCGGCGATGAACCCGAAAATGTGGGCGCATCCGGCGGCCCGCCGCAACCGCGCGACGCTGAGCAAGGACGGCGTCGCATTCGTCGGCCCGGCGAAGGGCGAGATGGCCGAGAGCAACGAGGTGGGCGAGGGCCGCATGGCCGAGCCGCTGGAGATCGTCGCCGCGATCGAGGCGCTGCTCGACAGCCGGCCAAAGCCGCTGGCGGGCAGGAAGATCATTGTCACCTCCGGGCCGACGCATGAACCGATCGACCCGGTCCGCTACATCGCCAACCGGTCGTCGGGCAAGCAGGGCCACGCCATTGCGGCGGCGCTGGCCAGGCTCGGTGCCGACGTGCGTCTCGTCTCCGGCCCGGTCGGCATTGCCGATCCGGCCGGCGTCGCCACGCTGCACGTCGAAACGGCCGTCGAGATGAAGGACGCCGTCGAGCAGCTGCTGCCGGCCGACGCGGCAGTGTTCGTCGCGGCTGTCGCCGACTGGCGCACTCAAAGTTCGGCCGGGGAAAAGATCAAGAAGGTGGCGGGCGAGGGGCCACCGGCGCTGCAGATGGTGGAAAATCCCGATATTCTCGCCGGTGTCGGGCATCACAAAAAGCGGCCGATGCTGGTGGTCGGTTTCGCCGCGGAGACGCAGGACCTGGTCAGGAATGCCGAGGCCAAGCTTGCAAAAAAGGGTGCCGATCTTATCGTTGCCAATGATGTCTCCCATGAAGATGGTTCCCCGGGCGTGATGGGCGGCGACCGCAACAAGGTGCGGATCGTCTCGAAGGCCGGCGTCGAGGAATGGCCGGAGATGAGCAAGGACGAGGTGGCGACGCGGCTCGCGGCGCTGATCGCCGACCGGATGAAGACGGTCGTTGTCTAGTCAATCTCCCCCACGGAGATTGACAGCTTCGCCGGCTCCGTGTCGGTCGCCCCCGAAATCCGCAAGGCGGCAAGGCATCCCAGGATTCCGAGCGGGATAAACGCCAGGAACAGCCAGGCGGCGACACTTGCCGCGGCCTCACGGTTCAGGCCTTCGGAAAAGCCGCTGGCGTTGGCGACGATGCCGGTCAGTGCCGCACCCACGGCATAACCGATGCGCTGCATGGTCGGCACAGCGGCCGAGGCGATCGTCTGCTCGCCTTCCTTGGCCGATGCCACGATGACACGCGTGACGAACGGCCAGGCGATGCCGAAACCGCCGCCTTGCAGCAAGGCACAAAGCAGGATCAACGGGATAGAGCCGGCCGGCACCGTATAGGCGAAACCGGCGACGCCCGTGGCGATCATCAGCGCCCCGCCGACGATGATCAGCCGCTCGCGTTCCGGCGGCGCATTGGCGACGAGGATCGACAGGATCGACCAGGCGATCGATTCGGCGGCGATGATGTAGCCGGTGGTCAGGATCGGAATGCCGTGCAGGCTGGTCAGAAGCAGCGGACCGTAGACGGTAAAGGAGCAGGTCGCCACCGAGAACGCGGCGACCATGGTCATGCCCGCGCCAACCGGCGAGCGCCATGAGAACAGCCGTGACGGGAACAGGCGCGAGCGCGGCTTCAGTGCGTCGATATAGATAAACAGCGCCAGGCCGACCAGGCCGAGGGTGAGCAGCAGCGACGAGCGCAGCAGGGCAATGTCGACGCCGGCGGTGGCAATCAGCACGACGCTGACGGCGAGGCAGCCAAGTGCCGCAAAGGGAAAGGGCGGCGCCGAGCCGCCCGTCGCCTGCGGCCTTGTTGCTTCCGGTGTGTCGAGCACGATGAAGCTTGCCAGCGCCATCGCCGTGCCGCCGAGGGTAAAGACACCGAAGGCCCAGCGCCAGGACGAGAATTCGGTCATGACCGCGCCGAGCACGGGGCCGCTGAAGGCGGCGACGCCCCAGATCGCCGACATGACGCCGAAAAGCTGCGGCCAGATCGCGCGGGCAAACAGCCGCTCGACCGAGACGAAGGCCAGCGACACCAGCGCGCCGCCACCGAGCCCCTCGATCAGGCGGCCGCAGAGGAACAGCGGCATCGAAGGCGCGGTGGCGCAGACCAGCGCGCCGGCGGCATAGAGCATTGCGGCGACCATCATGTTGGTACGCAGCGCGACATAGCTCACCAGCCGTCCGGCGGCCGCACCGGCAACGATGGCGCCGAGCTCGTAGATCGCCAGCGACCAGCCGACCAGTTGCACGCCGGCGAGTTCGCCGACCATGGCCGGCATGACCGTTGCCACCATGGTTTCGTTGGTGGCGTGCAGCAGGATGCCGAGGCTGATGAAGCAGAAGCGCGCCAGGTCGCCGCTCGCCCACAGCGCGCGCCAGTCGACCCTGTTTGTGCTTGTCTTGGTCATCCGGTCCCCCAGGCTTTCTCAGACGCTGGTCTGAAGTATTGGAGCGTTCTTCACGTCCAAATGAGTACATGCCGCAGTATGGGAGGACTTCTAGAACCTCAACCGTAGTTGAGATCAAGCGGTCTTGATCGCCGTTGACGTGGCGGATTTCAAAATTGTGCGATGGGGGACGATCACGAGGCGTTGAGATTCTGGTCAGACCGAAGACAAGCAATATTGGATCGCCGCAATCTTCGGTGACGGTAACGGCATGAACACAATTGCCATGCCGTGATCTTCGAGCGCCGCAACTTTGAACATCAGGGCGGCCCGTCCTCTGCGGAGTGGGCCTGCCGGAATCTATGAGCCTTCGGCAGCTATTCGCAGGCCGACACCTACGCTCCTCGCCGCTCGGGAGCCATGCTGCGCCGTTATTTGAACGAGTGGATCAGGTCGAGCGAGGTGACGGCGACCGCCAGGTTGACGCCGGTCTGTGCCTGGACACTGAGCGGCTGCAGCGAAAAGGCGCTGTCGAGGCCGCCGACCAGGAGATTGGCGCCGCCACCGGTGACCACGCTGGCCTCGGCGTTCACGCCATAGTAGCTGCCGGCAAGGTCGCCTTCATCGTGGTTGCGGGTCGCCGCCAGAACCGCCCATACCAGCTGGCCCTGATGCGTCCGGCCGACATCGACGCCGAGCTTGGAAATCACCCCGGTATAGACTTCAGAGGGGCCGCCACGATGCGGACGAAAGACACAGGAAACACCCTTGTTGGAAGTGACGAGATAGGCCGTGCCGCCGTCGATGGTGCAGTCGAGCACGCCGAGCTGGAGTTTGCTGGCGCTGGCGGGAGCGGCAACGACGGTCGTGGCGAGAACAGCGGCACAAGCGAGTTTCTTGATCATGGCAGGGTCCTTTCGAAATTGCCTTGTACAAACGGCTGAGCACGCCGAGCGTTCCGCCGAAAACTTGGCGCCAGCAAGGCGAAGCTAAACGCAGGGTTGTCGGAGTGCGGAAACGGAGGCCCGATTAACCGGCCGCTCAGCCAGCACTGGTGCGGGCCAGGCCGTCCTTGGCCGGCTGGTAGGTCGGATTGAGGTGCACGGCCTCGCGGTAGGATTTCGCGGCCCTGACCTTGTCGCCGCGCCGCTCGTAGATCAACGCCTGGTTGGACCAGGCCTCAGCATTCTTGCCGTCGAGCTTGATGGCCATGTTGAAGTCGGCGAAGGCATTGTCCTCGTCGTTCATGGCAAGGTAGGAGAGGCCGCGCCCGTTGTAAGGCTCGGAGGCGTCCGGCGCCAACGAAATGGCGGTCGAGAAATCCTCGATGGCAAAGGCGTGCTGGCCCTGGCTCTGGTAGATCAGGCCGCGATTGTGATAGGCGCGCGCATCGGTCGTGTCGAGCTGGATGGCTTTCTGGAAATCGTTGAAGGCTTCCTGGACCCGGCCCGCCCTGCGGTAGAGATTGCCGCGGCCGATATAGGCGGCGTCATAGTTGGAATTGATCTGGATCGAGCGATTGTAGTCGGCGAGCGCGCTCGCCTGATCGCCGAGGAAGCGCTGGATGAGCGCACGGTTCGAATAGGCCTGGTAAAAATTCGGATTGAGCTGGATGGCAGTGTTGAAGTCCTTCAGCGCCGCCTGGTACTGGCCGCCGCGGCCATAGGCCGAGCCGCGCACATTGTAGGCTTCCGGATCCTGGGGGTTGCGCTGGATCACCGCCGACAGCGAGGAGATGTTCTCGCTCGAGCCTTGCGCCTTGTCGATGTTGTTGAACTCGCCGGTCGGAACGCTCTGGCAGCTGGCAAGCACCATCCCGGAAAGCAGGGCTGCCGTCAGGGCGAGGCCGCGCCACGCGGTTCTGCGCTCTACGGTGATTGCGTCCATATCTGCCCTGTCCTTACTGCGCCGTCTGGTCCGTTCCCCCTCCGAACCGGCATCTCTCCCAACCGGTCCTCTCGGACCGGGTCGAACTCACAACAAAAAGGTGGCGGCGATTCCGCATCGCGCCACCTTGGATATCCTTGGAAAAGGACGAAAAATTGACGTCAGAACCGCGGCGGACGCGGAGCACCGGCACCGGCAGCACCGGCCGCGACCGGACGCGGCGTCATCGGCAGCAGGCCTTCGCGCTGGGCGCGCTTGCGGGCCAGCTTGCGGGCACGACGCACGGCTTCCGCCTTTTCACGGGCGCGCTTCTCGGAGGGCTTTTCGTAATGTCCGCGCATCTTCATTTCGCGGAAGATGCCTTCGCGCTGCATCTTTTTCTTGAGCGCGCGAAGCGCCTGATCAACATTGTTGTCGCGGACGAGTACCTGCACGTGCAATCCTGTCTTTCGGGTTTGAAATCAACAGGCAAGCGGCCATAGCCGCAAGCCTCCGCGGCGCGTTACACCACGAATTGGGGCGGCTGATAGCAGAATCAAGGGGCTCTGTCCACAGCCGATTGAGAGGCGGTGCCGATCCCGAAACGAAAAACCCGCCTCGGGGGCGGGTCCTTGGTGTGAATCAGCACCATATCAAGATTAGTAGCATAGCTGACGGCACAAAGCAAGAACAAAATTCGCCTTGGGCCAGATAGGCGCCGCTACGCCGTGGCCAGGTGGAGCTGCTCGAAACCCTCGAAGAACTCGCCGTAGTCGCAGGTTATTTCCTCGCCGGCGGCGATGTCGCGGGTCGCGGTGGCCCCGCCATATTGCGAAAAGTCGGTGTTCGGCTTGTCGGCGTGGTTCATGAAGCGGCCATTGTCGACCTCATAGACCATGAAGCCCGGCCGGTCCGGACTCGGATAGGCATATCTGTCGAGCAATTCCTTGAGGTGCGGCGGCGCCGTCTCGTATCTTTCCATCGGGATCAGCCGGTCGAAGTCCGGATCGAGCCGCCAGATCTGCGCCCCTTTCCGGATCGGCTCGGCGGCGAACACGCCGACGCCTTCGATTGCGCTTGCAGCGATATAGGTCCTGATCAGCAGCATGTTTCCAACCCGTTTTCGAGGAGAAGACGGAATCGTCAAATCGCCGGGAAAAGCAAGACCGGTTTTTCCGGCATTGCGGCTGGCGGGCCGACATTGCGGCTGGCGGGCCGACGCCAACCGCGAAACGCTTTACGTGCGGGTGATCGAGACACCGCCGTCGGCGAACAGTGCCGTGCCGGTGGTGAAGCTCGATGCATCGGAAGCCAGGTAAAGCGCCGAGCGGGCGATCTCCTCTGGCTCGGCGACGCGCTTCAAGGCATGCAGGTTTTCGACGAACGCCCGCGATTCAGGTGTGTTGAATGTCGCCGAAGGCGTGTCGGTGCCGCCCGGCAGCAGCGCGTTGACTCGAATCCCCTTGGCGCCAAATTCGGCGGCCAGCACCTGCGTCAATCCGATCAGTCCGGCCTTGCTCGCGGCATAGCTGGTCATGCCGGGCATGCCGACCGTGTAGCCGACGAAGGTTGAGGTGAAGATCAACGAGCCGCCGCCGCGTTCGACCATCGCCGGCACCTGGTATTTCGCGCCGAGAAAGGCGCTGGTCAGATTGGTATCGAGCGTCTCGCGCCAGCCCTCCAGCGACAGCTCAGAGACCGGCCCCATCCTGCCGACCGAGCCGGCATTGTTGAAGGCGATGTCGAGCCCGCCGAATTTCTCGACCGCCAGGTCGACCAGGACTTTCGCGTAGGCCTCGTCACGGACATCGCCGGCAAGAGCGATAGCCGTGCCGTCGGCGTCTTCGATTTCGGCAACCAGCGCATCGAGTTCCGCCTGGCGGCGGGCGGCGACGACGAGCCTGGCGCCTTCCTCGGCAAAGAGCTTTGCCGTGGCGCGGCCGATGCCGGAACTGGCGCCAGTGACGATGGCGACCTTGTTGGCGAGTGCGAACATTTTCTGCATCCTTTTTTGGCGCCGGCTCTTGCCGGCAATCGGATGCTTGGTCGCAGATAGAGGCGGTGCGAGCCACCCGATACCTGCGCTGTGGCCGACAGCGCTTCTTGACGTCCGCTGGCCACCAGGCTACGGGTCGTCATCCAAACTTGCGGGTGGACGCGCCACCCATTTGCAATGACCCCCCAAGACATGATGAGCAAGTTGCTGGAGCCCGGCTACGAGGGCGACAGCGAGTTGACGTGGGCTCTTCGTTCGGAATTTGGCAAAGGCTTTCCGATCGAAAACCTCCGGCCGCTGCTGGTCTCCAGCAATGGCCAGACACAAGCTGCAGCGGTGTTCATAGCGGTCGAAATGGGTTCCAGGCTCAGCTACAAGCTAAATTGTGTTGTCGCCGAGATAGCCGATCTGCTCGATAGCAAAGCTTCTCATCTCCGCTTCGACGCAATCGAGGCGCTTCTGGGATGCACCCCGCCGGCCGATGCCGCCATTCTCGGCCGCGTGATGCTGCGGCTGGATGACGAACATGCCGGCGTTCGGTGGAGAGTCGTCCAGTTCATCTGCCTTGCACAGCGCTGGCAGCTAGGGCTTGCGGTGGAAAATGCCGCCGCGCTTCGCCCGGACTCGGCTTTCACGACACTGGTCGACGCCTATGGTCATTATGTCATGCCGAGTTCCAAGGACCTGCCACGGTTACTCGAACATCCGGATGCGGTTTTGCGGCGCTTTGCGGCGGCCGTGGCTATCAGGCCGCGCGAGGTGATCGTCGAGCGCTTCGTGGCCATGGCGGAGCAGTCGGACGATGCGGAAATTCGTCAAATCGCTGCCGATTGCCACAAAGGTTATTTGCGGGCGACCTATGCGATTGGGCCGTCCATCCTGAAGCGTGCTCCGGCTGACCCCTCAAAAGGCGAAGCTCAGAAGAGCGACCAGTGAAAGCACGGCGCAAAACGGCAAGCGCCGTCGCAAACGGTGCAAGGCGACTATTGCCTAAGCAGCCAGCCGAGCCGATCGAGCGAAAATGCGTAGCTGACGGCGATCAGCAGGGCGACGGCAATGCCGGCTGTCGTGTAACCGGCCAGGTGGAATCCGGCAGCGCCGCCGAACAGGATGACGAGCTCGAGCACCAGCCGCACACCGCCCGGCACCGGAATCGGCGCCCGCCCCGACCGGCTCGGATCGTTCGGCACCGCGAAGATTCCCCAGAGCGCGGCGGCAACGAACGGCAATGACATGGCAAGGATCCAGCGCCACATGCCCGCTGAGAGGCTCCAGCCCGCCATGCCGAGGCCGAGCAAAGCGGCGAGCTCCAGCAAGAAGCGCAATGTCAGATTCCACCAGACGTTACCCACCGCCATAATCCTCCGATCGTCAGGCGACGGATAGCGGTGGAAGGCAATTGCATCAACCTGCCGGATGCGGCTTTTTCACCACGGCGCAAAACGGCAAGCGCCGTCGCAAACAGTGCAAGGCTGGCAGCACGGTTTCGCTAGTGATACAAGCTCGCGCGCCGGGGTTCGAGTGGATGCCCGGCCGTCATTTGCGAGGCCTGCGACGTTGAAGAAATACTCGGTATTCGCCATCGCCCGCGAGGCCATGCGCGGTCACAAGGGCTGGGAGGAACAATGGTCCTCGCCGGAGCCGAAGAAGGAATACGACGTCATCATCGTCGGCGCCGGCGGCCACGGCCTGGCCACCGCCTATTATCTCGCCACCGTGCACGGCATCACCAACGTCGCGGTATTGGAAAAAGGCTGGCTGGGCGGCGGCAATACCGGGCGCAACACCACCATCATCCGCTCGAACTATCTCTACGACGAGAGCGCCGGCATCTACGACCATGCGCTGAAGCTGTGGGACGGGCTCAGCCAGGAGCTCAACTACAACGTCATGTATTCGCCGCGCGGCGTCATGATGCTCGCCCATAACATCCACGACATCCAGGTCCTGAAGCGGCACGTCCATGCCAACCGGCTGAACGGCATCGACAATGAATGGCTGACGCCGGAGCAGGCCAAGGAATTCTGCCCGCCGCTCAACATTTCGCGCAATGCGCGCTATCCGGTGATGGGCGCCTCCCTGCAGCGCCGCGGCGGCACGGCGCGGCACGATGCCGTCGCCTGGGGCTATGCGCGCGGCGCCTCGGCGCGCGGCGTCCACATCATCCAGAATTGCGAGGTCACCGGCGTCAAACGGGCGCCGAACGGCGCGGTCACCGGTGTCGAGACGACGCGCGGCTTCATCGGTGCCAGGAAGGTCGGCGTGGTTGCCGCCGGGCACTCATCGGTGATCATGAACATGGCTGGCGTGCGCATGCCGCTGGAAAGCTATCCGCTGCAGGCGCTGGTGTCGGAGCCGGTCAAGCCGGTGGTGCCTTGCGTGGTGATGTCGAACACCGTGCATGCCTATATCTCGCAGTCCGACAAGGGCGAACTGGTCATCGGCGCCGGCACCGACCAATATGTCTCCTATTCGCAGACCGGCGGGCTGCACATTTTGCAGCATACGCTGGACGCCATCTGCGAGATGTTCCCGATCTTCACGCGCATGAAGATGCTGCGCTCATGGGGCGGCATCGTCGATGTGACGCCGGACCGTTCGCCGATCCTGGCCAAGACGCCGGTGCCCGGCCTCTATGTCAATTGCGGCTGGGGCACAGGCGGCTTCAAGGCGACGCCGGGTTCGGGCCATGTCTTTGCCCATACGATCGCCAGGGACGATCCGCACCCGATCAACGCGCCCTTCACCATCGAGCGCTTCCGCACCGGCCGCCTCATCGACGAGGCGGCGGCGGCAGCGGTGGCGCACTGAAGCCGAAATGACTCGCAAGACTCACACCATGCTTTTCGGATTGGCCCTCGTGGGCGTCACGGTGCTCTTCATGCTGTTGGTGGTCAGGGAGATTTTGGTTCGAATAGTCGGGTATGAGGCTAACGGGGTCGATCCGGTCATGTTGGCCATGTTTGTAGTTGTGGGCGTACTTACTTTTTTCTGCGTGTGGGCGTTTGCCATACCGAAAATACTCAAAAACGCGTTTCTGAATATCGGTTCCCCAAGAACCTTCTCTGGACCACGAACGCAAGCTGATGTCGATCGAGCCAAAGTGAATTTGCGCGCGGTAGGATTGCTCGTCGAAGACCGCCCTGCCGAAGAAAATGTTGTGACCAATCGTGGCAGACATGACGGCTCTGCACATGATGGGTCGACCAAATCCAAGAAAGTCGATTGATGCTTCTCATCCGCTGCCCCTATTGCGAGGAAGAGCGTCCGGAGCTCGAATTCCGCAACGCCGGCGAGGCGCATATCGCGCGTTCCCCAAACATCGCCAGCGAGAGCGACGACGATTTTGAAAAGTTCTTCTTCATCCGCTCAAACCCCAAGGGGATCATCTATGAGCGCTGGCGGCACATGCATGGCTGCGCGCGGTTCTTCAACGCCGTGCGCGACACCGTCAGCGACAGGTTCCTGATGACCTACAAGGCCGGCGAGCCGAAGCCCGTAAAGCTGCCGGGAGCCGCCAAATGAGCGCCACGTTCCGCATTGCCGGCGCCGGGCGGCTCAAACAGGCAAAGATAGCTGGCTTCAGCTTCGACGGCCGCCCCTATACCGGCATCGAGGGCGATACGTTGGCCTCGGCGCTGCTTGCAAACGGCGTCCATCTCGTCGGCCGCTCGTTCAAGTACCACCGGCCGCGCGGCTTGCTGTCGGCCGGCGCCGAAGAGCCGAACGCGCTGGTCGAGATCAAGCGCGACGCGGCACGCAAGACGCCGAACGTCCGAGCTACGGTGCAGGAGCTCTATGACGGACTGACCGCACAGTCACAGAACCGCTGGCCATCGCTCGCTTTCGACATCGGTGCGGTCAGCAGCATCGCCTCGCCGATGCTTTCGGCCGGCTTCTACTACAAGACCTTCATGTGGCCGAAGGCCGCGTGGAAAAACCTCTACGAGCCCAAGATCCGCGCCGCTGCCGGTCTCGGCGTCGCTCCTGACCAGCCGGATCCCGACCACTATTCGGCGCGCTTCGCCCATTGCGAGGTGCTGGTGCTTGGCGGCGGTGCCGCGGGCATCG
The DNA here is from genome assembly GCF_040321335.1 of Mesorhizobium sp. M0437. Lineage (NCBI taxonomy): Bacteria > Pseudomonadati > Pseudomonadota > Alphaproteobacteria > Hyphomicrobiales > Phyllobacteriaceae > Mesorhizobium > Mesorhizobium sp. M0437. The sequence continues at coordinate 119,392 of NZ_JAMYRK010000010.1, read as the reverse complement.
CCGCAGCATTGGCCGCGGCCGAGACCGGCGCGCGCGTTATCCTTGCCGACGAGCAGGCGGAATTCGGCGGCAGCCTGCGCTTCGAGAGCGGCGCGAAGATCGAAGGCCAGGACGGCTTTTCCTGGGCGCAATCGGCTCTCGCCAAGTTGAGCGCGATGGACAATGTCCGCGTGCTGCCGCGTACCACGGCCTTCGGCTATTACGCGCAGAATTTCGTCGGGCTGGTCGAGCGCGTCAGCGACCATCTGCAGAACCCCGGCCGCGACCTGCCGCGCGAGCGGCTGTGGCAGGTTCGCGCTAAACGCGTGGTACTGGCGACCGGCGCCATCGAGCGCCACATGGTGTTTGCCGACAACGACCGGCCGGGCATCATGCTGGCGTCGGCGGCGCGCACCTATCTCAACCATTACGGCGTCGCCGTCGGCAGGAATATCGGCGTCTATACGGCGAACGATTCCGCCTATGCGGCGGCGATCGACCTGAAAAAGGCCGGCATCAACGTGGCGGCGATCGTCGACCTGCGCGACAACCCGACCGGGCCGGCGATCGACGAGGCGAGGGCGCTCGGCATCGAGGTCAATTTCGGCCGCGCGGTGATCCGCGCCGGCGGCAAATTGCGGGTGTCGTCGATGACCGTGCAGCCGAAGAATGGCGGCGGCGAGCGCACCATCCCGGTTGACGCGATTCTGATGTCGGCCGGCTGGACGCCATCGGTGCATCTGTTCTCGCAATCGCGCGGCAAGGTCGCCTTCAATGACGAGACCAAGCGCTTCGTGCCCGGAATTTATGCGCAGGACTGCGTCTCGGTCGGCGCCTGCAACGGTACCGACGGGCTGTCGGCGACGATCGACGAGGCCTATGCAGCGGGCGCCAAGGCGGCCAAGGACGCCGGCAGCAGGCCGGCCAAGGGCTCCAAGCCGAAGGTCGACGCCGGCGAGAGCTGGTCGCGCGGCATGCTGGGTGCAGCACCCGGTGCCGGATCGGATACGACGGTCAAGGCCTTTGTCGACTTCCAGAACGACGTCACCGCCAAGGACATCCGCCAGGCAGTGCATGAGGGCATGCGCTCGATCGAGCACGTCAAGCGCTTCACCACCAATGGCATGGCGACCGACCAGGGCAAGACCTCCAACATGCACGGCCTGGCGATTGCCGCCGAGACGTTGGGCAAGCCGATCCCGCAGGTCGGGCTGACGACGTTCCGCGCGCCCTATACGCCGGTGACATTCGGCTCGATCGTCGGCCACGCGCGGGGTCCCCTGTTCGACCCGACCCGCAAGACGGCGATCCATCCCTGGGCCGAGCGCCAGGGCGCTGTATTCGAGGATGTCGGCCAGTGGAAGCGCGCCTGGTATTTCCCGAAGCCGGGCGAGGACATACATGCCGCCGTCGACCGCGAATGCGTGACGGTGCGCAAGACGGCCGGCCTGTTTGACGCCTCGACGCTGGGCAAGATCGAGGTGGTCGGGCCGGATGCGGCCAAATTCATGGAACTGCTCTACACCAATCCATGGGAGAAGCTCGAGCCCGGCCGCTGCCGGTACGGCATCATGCTGCGCGAGGACGGCTTCATCTATGACGACGGTGTCGTCGGCAGGCTTGCACCCGACCGTTTCCATGTGACGACGACGACGGGCGGCGCGCCGCGGGTCATGAACCATATGGAAGACTATCTCCAGACCGAGTTCCCGCATCTCAACGTCTGGCTGACCTCGATCACCGAGCAGTGGGCGGTGATTGCCGTGCAGGGACCGAAGTCTCGCGACATCATTGCGCCGCTGGTCGAGGGCATCGACATGTCGGATGAGGCGCTGCCGCATATGTCGGTGCGCGAAGGCAGGATCTGCGGCGTGCCGACAAGGCTGTTTCGCATGTCGTTCAGCGGTGAGCGCGGCTTCGAGGTCAACGTGCCGGCCGATTATGGCGAGGCGGTCTGGGAAGCGCTATGGGCCGAGGGCCAGAAGCACGGAGCCTGTGCCTACGGCACCGAGTCGATGCATGTGCTGCGCGCCGAAAAGGGCTACATCATCGTCGGCCAGGATACCGACGGGACGGTGACGCCGAACGATGCCGGGCTCGACTGGGCCGTCGGCAAGAAGAAGACCGATTTCGTCGGCATTCGCGGCATGGCGCGGCCGGACCTGGTCGCCAAGGGCCGCAAGCAGCTTGTCGGCCTGAAGACCAGGGATCCCAAGGTGGTGCTGGAGGAGGGCGCGCAGATCGTCGCGGACCCGAAGCAGGCAATCCCGATGAAGATGATTGGCCATGTCACCTCGAGCTATTGGTCGCAAAATTGCGGCCGCTCGATCGCGCTGGGGCTGGTCGCCGGCGGCCGCGATCGCACGGGCGAGACGCTCTATGTGCCGATGCCGGACGGGATGATCGAGGTGGAGGTCACCGGCATGGTGTTCTTCGACGAGAAGGGGGAGCGCCTCAATGGCTAAAGCCGCTTTGAAAACCGACGCCGCCGGACCCTCAGTCGAACGCCGTCCAGCTCTCGCCGGCCAGTCGCTTTCCGCCGCCGGCGTTACACTTGCCGTGCTGCCGCCGGCCGAGCGCATATCGCTGCGCGCGCCGGAAGCCTCGATTGCGGCACTTTCGAAAGCGCTCGGCGTCGTCCTGCCGCAAAGGCCGAAAACCTCGGCGGCAAAGGCCGGACGCACGGCCTTGTGGCTCGGGCCGGACGAATGGCTGGTCATCGACGAGAGCGGAAAAGATCCGCTCGCCGACTGCGCCAGCATTTCCGTACTGCATTCGGCGGTCGGCATCTCGCACCGCAACGTCGCCATATCGGTTACCGGTCCGGCTGCCGCGGCGACGATCAATGCCGGCTGCCCGCAGGATCTGTCGCTCGACGTCTTTCCGGTCGGGGCGGCGTCGCGTACCATTCTCGGCAAGGTCGAAATCGTGCTGTTGCGCACGGCGGCCGACGCGTTCCGCGTCGAATGCTGGCGTTCCTTTTCCGATTATGTCTTTACTTTTCTGTCGGAGGCGGCGCGCGACGCGGCAGCATAGGCATGTTCGCCGCGCCCGCCCGTTCTGCGACAGCGAGCCGAGGGAGAACGCAAATGCCGCCGAACTCCGCGCCGAAGTCGCCGGTCAAGACGCCGGCCGTGCGCTCTTTCGAAGACGAGCAGCGCACTGGGACGGATATCGAAGAGGAACTCGAGGAAGGCCTCGAGGATACATTCCCGGCCAGCGATCCGGTATCGATCACCGGAACGGCCATTCCCGGCGCACCGGCAAGACCCGGCAAGCCCAAAAGCGTGGTGGGACAGAAGCGCAAGAAGTGATCTGCGCGGGGTGACAAAAAGCAGGGCTGAGGCAGCACGATGGGCGGCCGGTAATTGCTGCCGCCCTTTCGGTTCATCACCGCGTGTTGTCGCCCGTCGGCTCAGAAGCTGCTTGGCACGATCCACGGGTCGATGCCGATGCCGAGCCTCGGGCCCTTGCTGCCGGCCTTGTGGGCCGCGGCGTCCGCCTTTTCAAGCGATCCGGTCGGCGCGCAATCGAGCTTCACATCAGCCTTGGTGTCGATGCAGGCCGCTTCTTGCTTGCCTGTCTGACTGCTGCCGGCAAATGCGGCGCTAGAGAGCGCCAGCAGGGCGGCGAGCGTGAGGATTGCCTTCTTCATCGTCGGTCTCCGGTTCAGCTATTGAATTTCTCGTACTTGTACGGTATTGCGTACAGATACGCCCTGGACTCCCGATGTTCAAGCAGAATCGTACGCGTACGGAGAATTGCCGAACGCTCGGCGCTGTGGCGCGGATCGTTCGGAGAAGATCCTGCAGATCGGGAGGAGCGCCGCTCTTCAGCAGTTGACGGGCGGCGTGAGCGGCGCAATCTCGTGCGCGGCGATGGCTTCGAGCATGATGTCGCCGATCCGTGTGATGAACGTCGTCTGGTCGCCGAACGGGTAGAACGGGAAGGTGATCAGCAGCGAGATGGCGCCGTGGCCGACCGCCCACAGCATGGTGGCGATGGCGCGTGGATCGCCTTTGAGCCTGCCGGCGGCAACGCAGGCTTCGACCCTCTCGATCAGCACTTTCATCGCCGGGTTGCCGCCTTCCATCTCGGCAAAGGTCTTGCCGGTCGGCGGCTTGACTTTTTCGGTCATGAAGACGGTGCGGTACTCGTTGGGATTTTCCAGCCCGAAGGCGGCGTATTCGACAAGCACCGCCTTGAGCGCCTCGATCGGGTCGTCGGCCGTATGATTTGCGATGCGCCTGGCCAGGGTCTCGAAGGCATCCTCGGCCAGCGCGAACAGGATGTCCTGCTTGTCGGCGAAATAGGAATAGACCGACATCGGCGCATAGCCGACGCGCTTGGCGAGCTTGCGGATGGTGAGGCCGTCATAGCCTTCTTCCTGGACAAGCTTGCGCGCGGCGTCGACAAGTTCGGAACGCAGTTCGGCCTTTTGTTTTTCGCGGCGCTCCTGGACGCTTAGCTGCAACTTTCTACTGCCTTATGACTGATGCTGGATGCAGCATATATACGCTGTACGGCGTCGGGCAAGGGCGGTGTGAAGCAGAGGCTTGACCTCACAAAACGATGTAACCAGGCAATAAAGCCGGCAACATCGGACTGTTACAGACAAAGACTAATTCGCGGCTCTGCAAAAATTTCGTTTCGGGAGGCCGTTATGACCGGAACTGAGCTTTCGTCCGGCGTGCCGGACGTGGACCCGCTTTCTCATCGCGCCAGGATGGCGCTCAGGCGCGTCGTCATGGTCGCATGGCTGGCGATCGCGCTCGGCTTCGCCATGGAAGCTCTCATTCTGACCGTCAGATTTGCGGCAGGTGCCTACCCGGCGACGACGCAGGTTCTGATCGAACTGGCGCAAGGCGTGACCTGGTCGTTCTTCGTCTGCGCGGGCGTCAGCCTCGGCACGGCGCTCACCAAGGTGCGAGCCTCGCTCGGTGGCCTGATCGGTGCGATTTCGGCGCCACTGGCGATGGGCATCGCCAAAGGGACGCAAAAGGTTATGGTCAGCGCGCTGGACGCGGCGGCAAAGCCGGCCATCCTGTCGCTCACGACGCTCGGTGTGCTGCGGGCGATCGAATACGGGCTGCTCGGCTGGGCACTGGCGTCGCTGGCATCGAAGGAAGAACCGCGTCCGCTCCATTTCGCGCTGGCAGGCGCCCTGATAGGCGCGGTATTCGGCGGCGGCATCACGGTGCTGACCATCGAGACGGCCGCGGCGAACGACGCTGCTCTCGCAATGCCGCAGGCGATCGCAACCGGCCTCAACGAGATCGTGTTCCCAATCGGTTGTTCACTGGTCGTCTACATTGCGCTGCAGGTCAGCCGCCACATGAAGTACGTCGCGGCCGAAGCCAAATAGATTTGGCACAGATAGATTCGGGCTTCTCAGCCCGACGAGAGTCAGACCGCTTCCGGCTGGCGTTCGATCAGCGTCAGCGTCAGCCAGCGCGCGGTCAGCGCCGGTTTCTTCGAGCCCTCGATCTCGATCGTCACGTCGTGCGCCGTCTGCACCCACCCCGACGGCCTGACCTTGACGTCGGCCAGCACGAAACGGGTGCGGATGCGCGAGCCGGTCTTCACCGGCGCCAGGAAGCGCAGCGAATCGAAGCCATGATTGACGCCCATCTTGCTGTTTTCCAGCGGCGGCATGGTTTCGAAGGTCATCGCCGACAACAGCGAAAGCGACAGGAAGCCATGCGCGATGGTGCCGCCGAACGGTGTTTCGCGGCTGGCGCGTTCCGGATCGCAATGGATGAACTGATGGTCGTCGGTGGCATCGGCGAACTGGTCGATCATGCGCTGGGTGACGACCCGCCATGGCGACACGCCGACTTCCTTGCCGACGTTGGCCAGAAGCACATCGAGACTGATCGGTTCCACGCTGATGTCCTCCATCTTCACCCCCGGCATTTCGTTGCCGGATGGCGTGCGTCTCATTCCTTGAACAATGTCAGCCCGTGTTGCACCGACTGCCCGCCATCGATCGGCAGGATGGCGCCGGTGACATAGCTGCCGGCCCGGCTGCACAAATAGAGCGTTGCGCCGGCAATGTCATCCGGTGCGCCGATGCGGCCGATCGGAACGTGGTTGCCGATGTGTCTTGCCTGGTCCTCGGTGCCGGTGGCGAAGGCCGTCATCCGGCTCTGGAAAGGGCCAGGCGCAAAGGCGTTGACGGTGATGCGGCGGGCGGCGAACTCGATTGCCAGGATGCGCGTCAGGTGGTGAACCGCGGCCTTCGAGGCCGAGTAGGAGTAGGCATCTTCGGCCAACGGCTGCGTGCCCATCACCGATCCGAGGTTGATCACCCGGGCCGGGTCGGCATCGCCGGCGGCCGCCTCGAGCAGAGGCAGCAATTCGCGCGTCAGGTGGAAGACCGCGCTGACGTTGACGCCGAACACCTTGGCCCAGGCATGGTAGGGAAAGCTTTCCAGCGGCGCGCCCCAGGAGATGCCGGCATTGTTGACCAGGATATGCAGCCGCTCGGTCCGCGCCCTGACCTCGGCCACAAGCGCCGCAATGCCGGCCTCGCTGGAGACGTCGCCGGCAAAACCTTCCGCCCGGCCGGATGCGCCAAGTCCGTTCAACTCGCCGGCAACCTTGGCGCAGTCCTCGCCCTTGCGCGAGGCAATCATCACCGAGGCGCCGGCCATGACCAGAGCGGTCGCCGCCATGCGGCCGATGCCGGTCGCGGCGCCGGTGACCAGCGCCGTCTTGCCGGCGACTGAGAACAGCTCGTCCAGATAGCTCATCGAATTCCTCCGCGCAGTTCACCGCGCTTTGGTTCAAGGAAGCGGCTTCACGTCGACAAGGTTAGCCGGACTTCGATCATGCTTGCCATGGGTAAAGTAGCTGGAGTGGGGCACGCTTAGCGGCTGAATGGTTAAGCCCGAAATGCAAGGTGGTCATTCGGCCGTGACATGGGTCGGATGAATGATGCGGCCGTGCCCGTTAGCGAGCACCTTGGTAAGCGGTTCATTTCGCACGTGAACCAGTCGTCATTACTCCTCCGCCCAAGCCGCAGGCGGGTCTTGAGGAGTTGGGAGGTGGCCGAGCAGTGGGGCGGGACTGATATTCGCAGTCGTGGACGGGGACTATGCTGTCGGGGGGGAAGCCATGGGTAAGAAACAACGCACCGTCCTGCTGGCAGCGGTGGTTGCGACTGTCTTTGGCGTCCTTTTGCTGATCCTGATCCTGCAGATGATCAGTTTTCTAGTGGACTAGACCGAAGCGAAAGGCGTGCCTTTCCGGAGGAGCTCTACCGCAGGCTTTCCAGTTCGCGGATGCGTTTGGCGCCGTCGGCTTCGAGCTGCCTTGTGACCGCGCCGATCAGGGCTTCGGCAACGACGAAAAGCGCGGCGGATGAGTCCCAGGCCGAAGGCACGGCGGTGCGCCCGGCGATGACATGGCGGGCGAAGCGGGCGATCGGCGACAGCCACTGGTCGGTAAACAGCACGATCTGCACGCCGCGCTGGTTGGCCGTCTCGGCGAAACGGACCAAGCTGTCCTGGTAGCGCCTGATGTCGAAGATCACCAGCACGTCGCGCTTGCCCATGTCGATCAGTCGGTCGCGCCAGACGCTTTCCTGCCCGCCGAGGTGAAAAACGTTGGGCTGGATGATGGCGAGGTGGGCGGCCATGTAGCGCGCCAGCGGGTCGGTGAAGCGGCCGCCGATCAGGAATGTCTTGCCGCGCCGGTCGGCTAGCTTGGCGACGATGTCGGCAAGCTGTTTGTCCGAGAGATGCCGGAATGTCTCGCGCATGTTGTCGAGCGTCGCCTCCAGCATTGGCGAGACGGCGCTGGCGCCCTGCGATGGCGGATTGAGGGTGCGCGAAGCCGGCGACTGCAATTGCGCCGCCAGTTCGTCTTGCAGCGCCGACTGGAATTCCGGATAGTTCTGGAAGCCGAGCCGGGCGACGAAACGCAGGATCGTCGGCGATGATACGCCGGCCGTAGCCGAGAATTCGGCGACTGTCTTCAGCCCGATCAGCGGATAGCTGGCGATCAGCGCTTGCGCTGCGCGCCGCTCGCCGGCCGGCATGGTGCCGATACGGTCGGAGATCAGTTCGGCAATGCTCGAAACCATGCTTTTTCCCCACCCTGGCCGTGCCGTTAGCGCATTATCGAAATCGCGTTTGACAAAGCCGGCCAAACTGTATGAAATCATCCGCAGGGACGCAATGAGGCAAAATACGTAACATACGATACAGCGCTCCCCGGGGACAGCAGACAATGGAGACAGCACGGCCCGCCAGCCTTGCATCGCCTGAAACCGTAAGGGTGACGAACCCCGGCGGATCAAGCCCTTTCGTGCTGACCTGCGACCACGCCTCCAATTTCCTTCCACCGGAATTCGGAACGCTCGGCCTTGCCGCCGAGGAACTTTCCCGCCACATCGCCTGGGATCCCGGCGCCTTGCCGGTGGCGCGCCGCATGGCCGAGGCGCTCGATGCGACGCTGGTCGAGACCTGCATCTCGCGGCTCGTCATCGACTGCAACCGGCCGCTCGACGCGCCGGACCTGATAGTGACGGTCAGCGCCAGCGAAAAAACCGTGGTCCCGGCCAACCAGGGACTTTCGGCCGACCAGCGGGAGGCGCGCATCGCGCTGGCGTGGCGACCGTTTCACGAGCGGATCGCAACGGTCATCGACGAGCGCCTGGCGGCCGGGCGGGAGACCAGGCTGGTCTCGATCCATTCCTTCACGCCGCTCTACAAAGGCAAAAGCCGGCCCTGGCACATCGGCATCATCCACGACGAGGATCGCCGGCTGGCGGCGCCGCTGATCGCGACACTGAAGCGGCTTGCCGGCGTCAGCGTCGGCGTCAACGAACCCTATTCGCCGGCCGACCGGGTCTATTTCACGCTGGAACGCCATGCGCGCTCGCGCGGGCTGCCCTGCGCAATGATTGAAATCCGCAACGACGAGATCGCCGGCGCGGCCGGGCAGCGGAAATGGGCGGATCTGCTCACCGGTATTTTTCTCAATCTGGAGCCCGAAGCGGCCAAGGACTCCAGACCAAGCGCAGTCGGAAAGTCAGTTCAATCGGCCAGCTAAGAAACCAAAAGGGGACTTTAAAATGGTAGCACCGGGTTACAGCGAAGTTGACAAGAAGGAGGACCTGAAAGTTCTCCACGGAATGGGCTATGCTCAGGAACTGTCGCGAAGCATGAGCCGCTTCTCGAATTTCGCGATCTCGTTCTCGATCATCTGCATCCTCTCAGGCGGCATCAATTCCTTCGCGCAAGCGACGTCGTCCATCGGTGGCGCCGGCGCTGGCATCGGCTGGATCGTCGGGTGCATGGTTTCGGGATTTTTCGCGCTCGCCATGGCCCAGATCGCCTCTGCATTTCCGACCGCCGGCGGCCTCTATCACTGGGCATCCATCCTAGGGAACCGTTTCACTGGCTGGCTCACCGCATGGCTCAATCTGCTCGGCCTGATCACCGTGCTCGGCGCCATCAACATCGGTACTGCTTTCTTCTTCGTCGGCACTTTCGGCGGAGCCTTCGGCATGACTGGCACGCCTGGTGAGATCGTCGGGTTTGTCGCCTTCATCACCATGTTGCAGGCGCTGCTCAATCATTTCGGCATCAAATTGACGGCTATGTTGACGGACGCCTCCGGCTTCCTGATCCTGGCAACGACAGCCGTGCTGATCGTCGCCTGCCTGATGTTTGCTCCAGCGATCGACATCACGCGGCTGTGGACGTTCACGAACTATTCGGGCGACGCGGGCGGCGGTGTTTTCCCGCAGTCCGATTCCATGACGTATCTCTTCCTGCTCTGCCTGCTGCTGCCGGTTTACACCATCACTGGCTATGACGCGTCGGCGCATACTTCGGAAGAAACGTTGAGGGCGGCGCACTCGGTTCCGCGGGCAATCGTTTCGTCCGTAGTCTGGTCGTCGCTGATCGGCTGGGTGATGCTGTGCGCGATCGTACTGGCGATTCCGGATCTGGCGGCCGGCGCCAAGCAGGGCTGGAGCGTGTTCTTCGCCACGATGGACGCGATCTTGCCGGCGTGGCTGAAGACACTGCTCTATCTGGGCATCCTGATCGCGCAGTTCCTCTGCGGTCTGGCAACGGTCACCTCTGCCTCGCGCATGCTTTTCGCCTTCTCGCGTGACGGCGGCATGCCGGTCGGCTCGGCCTCGCTAGCCAAGGTCAGCCCGACCTGGCGCACGCCGGTCAATGCGATTTGGACGGCTGCTGTGCTCGAGGTAATCTATGTCTTTCTTGCCCAGTTCATCTCGGTCGGCGGCACGAACATCTATACCATCGTCGTCAATTCGACATTGGTGTTCCTGTTTCTGTCCTTCATCATTCCGATCGTGCTCGGCATGATGGCTTTCGGAACGGAAAAATGGCCGAACCCCGGCCCATGGAACCTCGGCGCCGGCCTGTTCAAGCTGTTTTGCATCCTGTCGGTCATCGGCATGGCGATCATCTTCTACATCGCCATCCAGCCGCCGAACGACAAAGTGCTCTATATCACCTTGGGCTTCATTGTGCTGACCGCCGTGCTTTGGTTCGGTTTCGAGAACCGCCGCTTCCAGGGTCCGCCCATCGGCGACCAGATCGCAAAGCGCCAGGCGGCGATCAAGGCAGCCGAGATAGCTGTCGGCGAGGCCGGCGCCTGACGCTCTCTGATGAGCATGGCCGGCATCGTGCCGGCCATGGGTTTCCGTTTCCTTTTCAAAGTGACAAGCCCGAAACGACAAGCGCTGGAGTGCCAAAGGAATGGCCGGAAATTTCTCGTTCGATCAGTTGAAGCAAGCGGTCTCCGGCGGCGAGGTCGACACGGTGCTGGCCTGCATCGTCGACATGCAGGGGCGGCTCGCGGGAAAGCGGTTCCTGGCCCGCTATTTCGTCGATTCCGCGCATGACGAGACGCATGGCTGCAACTATCTCTTGGCCGCAGACATCGATATGGAACCGGTGCCCGGCTACAAGGCGGCGAGCTGGTCGAAGGGTTATGGCGATTTCGTCATGAAGCCGGACCTTGCGACGCTGCGGCGCGTTCCGTGGCTGGAGAAGACGGCGCTGGTGATCTGCGACGTGCTCGACCACCATACCCATGATGACCTGGCGCATTCGCCGCGCGCCATGCTGAAGAAGCAGGTCAAGCGGCTGCAGGATCGCGGCTTTATCGGCTATTTCGCTTCCGAGCTCGAATTCTATCTGTTCAGCGAAACCTACGATTCCGCCCGCAAGAAGCACTGGCAGGGCCTCGAGACGGCATCGCCCTATATCGGCGACTACCAGATCGGCATCACCACCAAGGAAGAAGGCGTGATGCGCCGGCTGCGCAACGAGATGGAGGCGGCCGGCATCCCGATCGAGAATTCGAAGGGCGAGTGGGGGCCAGGCCAGGAGGAGATCAATGTCCGCTACGCCGAGGCGCTCGACATGGCCGACCGCCACGTCATCCTGAAGAACGGCGCCAAGGAAATCGCCGAGTCCGAAGGCAAGGCGATCTCGTTCATGGCCAAGTACAATTACGGGCTCGCCGGCAATTCCAGCCACATCCATAATTCGCTGTGGAGCGCCGACGGGAAGACGCCGTTGTTCTACGACAAAAATGCCGAGTGGACGCTGTCGACGCTCGGCCAGCAATGGGCGGCCGGGCAGCTCAAATATGCCAAGGAATTCACCTGGTTCCTCGCGCCCTACATCAACTCTTACAAGCGCTTCCAGGCCGGCACCTTTGCGCCGACCAAGATCATGTGGAGCGAGGACAACCGCACCGCCGGTTTCCGTCTTTGCGGCGAGGGCACCAAGGGCATCCGCATGGAATGCCGCATCGGCGGCGCCGATTTGAACCCCTATCTGGCTTTCGCCGCGCTGATCGCGGCCGGGCTTGCCGGCATCGATGAAAAGCTTGAACTGCAGAAGCCCTTCGTCGGTGATGCCTACCAGGCCTCGCAGCTGCCTGAAATTCCAAAGACATTGCGCGACGCCACCGCGACGCTGGCGGAATCGAAAATGCTGAGGCAAGCGCTCGGCGACGATGTGCTGGAACATTACGTCCACACGGCACACTGGGAACAGTTCGAGTACGACCGCCGGATTACGGACTGGGAACTGCACAGGGGGTTCGAGCGGTATTGAATAATCTGGCAACGTTGGCGCCGCTCCTCACCCTCAGCCTCTCCCGTGAAGAACGGGGGAGAGGCGGCCCGGCGCTGAGCTTGTCCCTTCTCCCCGTCAGTATACGGGAAAAGGTGCCGGCAGGCGGATGAGGGGCGGCGCTAACCAACGACATTATTGTAGAATGCGAGGACCCAAGGCATGACCGAAACGGTCAAGATGAAATCCCCCGTCGACGGTTCGATCTATGCCGAACGGCCTCTTGCCACCGACCAGGCGATCGGTGCCGCGGTCGAACGTGCCAAGGCGGCGCAGGAGAAGTGGGCTGAGACGCCGGTCATCGAGCGCGGCAAATACATGCTTGCCATGCTGGAAGCGCTGGTCGCCATGACCGACGAGATCGTGCCGGAGATCGCCTGGCAGATGGGCCGGCCGGTGCGCTATGGCGGCGAGTTCGGCGGCGTCAGGGAACGCGTCAGCTACATGGTCGAGATCGCCGAGGCGGCCCTGAAGCCGGTCATGGCCTCCAATCCGAAGGACGGCTTTCGCCGCTATGTGAAGAAGGTGCCACTCGGCGTCGTCATGGTGATCGCGCCGTGGAACTATCCCTATCTCACCGCCGTCAACACCATCGTGCCGGCGCTGATGGCGGGCAGCGCTGTCATCCTCAAGCATGCGGCACAGACATTGTTGGTCGGCGAGCGGTTTCAGCAGGCGTTTGATAAGGCCGGCCTGCCCAAGGGCCTGTTCCAGAACCTCGTCCTGAACCACGCGCAGACCGAAAGGCTGCTCGGCTCCGGCAAGATCGACCATGTCAACTTCACCGGCTCGGTCGCCGGCGGCCGCGCCATCGAGAAGGCGGCGGCGGGCACCTTCATGACGCTCGGCCTCGAACTCGGCGGCAAGGATCCGGCCTATGTGCTGCCGGACGCAAAGATGGACCATGCCGTTGCCAATCTGGTCGACGGCGCTTTCTACAATTCCGGCCAGTGCTGCTGCGGCATCGAGCGCGTCTATGTGCATGAGACGGTCTACGATGAATTCGTCGAGGGCTTCATTGCCGAGACCAGGAACTACGTCGTCGGCAATCCGCTCGACCAGGCGACCACCATGGGGCCGATGGCGCAGGCGCGCTTCGCCGACCTGATCCGCGAGCAGAAGGCCGAGGCGTTGCGCAAGGGCGCCAAGGCGCACATCGATATGAAGGTGGCCAACGACAGGCAAGGTTCGCCCTATCTGGCGCCGGAAGTGCTGACCCAGGTCGACCACCAGATGAGCGTCATGCGCGAGGAAAGCTTTGGCCCGATCGTCGGCATCATGAAGGTGCGCAACGACGAGGAGGCGATCGCGCTGATGAACGACAGCCCCTATGGGCTGACGGCCTCGATCTGGACGCGCGACATTGAGCATGCGGCGGCGATCGGCGATCGTGTCGAGACCGGCACCGTGTTCATGAACCGCTGCGACTATCTCGACCCGGCGCTGGTCTGGACCGGCGTCAAGGACACCGGCAAGGGCGCGGCACTGTCGGCCATCGGCTACGACAATCTGACCAGGCCGAAATCATACCATCTGCGCGAGGTGATCTAAGGTGGCGATCGACAGGCATGCGATCGCTGTTGAGGGGGAGTAATGGCGGATACACAACAATCGGCGCTGCCAGATGGTGAGGGTCCCGAGGGTATCGGCGGATGGCTTGTCCTGCCGATGCTCGGGTTGATGCTCACGCCGATACTGGGGTTGGTACAACTGCACAATACCGACTATCTCGGCTTCGACTGGCAGGCCTTCAGTTTTTCTCAAGGTGCGCTGCTCGTTGCCGAACTGGTGACAGCAGGCGTTCTAAGCCTTACAGCCCCGGTCCTGTTATTGTTCTTCATGTTCAAGCGCTGGGAGATATTCCCGGGCTGGTACATGATTTGGGCAGTCGCGATGCCGGTATATGCCATCCTCGACCCATGGGCCGCGCATCTGGTTTTTCGCGAGAGCTTTCCAACCTTGGCTGATGCGTTCGACAGCGAAACGATGCGCGGAATTTACCGTTCCGTCTGGGCCGCAGCCATCTGGATTCCGTACATGATGCGGTCAGACCGTGTGGCCAATACCTTTGTGAATTGACGACATCCGAGAGCACGAAAGCAGTCAAGAAGGTCGAAATGACAAAACTCGTTTCCAAATGGAATTACCCGACGACCGTCCGCTTCGGCGCCGGACGCATCAAGGAGCTGCCGGAGGTGCTGGCGGCGACCGGCATCAAGCGGCCGCTGTTCGTCACCGATCCGGGACTGGCCAGGCTGCCGGTGGTGGCCTCGACGCTGAAGATCCTCGACGACGCCACGGTGCCCTATGGCGTATTTTCCGAGGTCAAGCCGAACCCGGTGGATTCCAACCTGACCGCCGGCATTGCCGTGTTCAAGAAGGGCAAGCATGACGGCGTCATTGCCTTTGGCGGCGGCTCGGCGCTCGACCTCGGCAAGCTGATCGCCTTCCAGGCCGGGCAGACACGGCCGGTCTGGGATTTCGAGGACGTCGGCGACTGGTGGACACGCGCCGATGCCGATGCGATCGCGCCGATCATCGCCGTGCCGACCACCGCCGGCACCGGCTCGGAAGTCGGCCGCGCCGGCGTCATCACCAATGAAGCGACCCATACCAAGAAGGTCATCTTCCATCCAAAGCTCTTGCCGGCGATCGTCATTGCCGATCCGGAGCTGTCGGTCGGGATGCCGGGCTTCATCACCGCCGGCACCGGCATGGATGCGCTCGCTCACTGTCTCGAAGCCTATTGCGCGCCGGGCTATCACCCAATGGCCGACGGCATCGCCGTGGAAGGCATAAGGCTGGTCTTCGAAAACCTGCCGAAAGCCTATGCCAACGGCAAGGATCTGGTCGCCCGCGCCAACATGATGAGCGCCGCTGCCATGGGAGCGGCCGCCTTCCAGAAAGGGCTTGGAGCGATTCATTCGCTGTCGCATCCGATCGGCGCGCTCTACGATAGCCACCACGGCATGACCAACGCCGTGTTCATGCCCTACGTGCTGGCCTTCAACCGCGAGGCGATCGAGCCGCGCATCGCCCGGCTTGCCGCCTATTGCGGCATCAAGGGCGGCTTCGACGGTTTTGCCAAGGCGATCATCAAGCTGCGCAAGGAGCTCAAGGTGCCGCATGCGCTGCCCGGCCTGATCAAGGGGCTCGACATGGACAAGAAGCGTAAGGGCCTGATTGCCGACATGGCGGTGGTCGATCCGACCGCCGGCGGCAACCCGGTCAAGCTGACCAAGAAGGCGGCGCTGACGCTGCTCGAAAACGCCATCGCCGGCACCGTCTGAGACAATTTTCGCATCGGAAATCGACTTGAGAAAAGAGGCAAAGGAAAGGGGGAAAGATGAAAGGCAAGATCGAAACTAGTTAGCCGGAAAAAGAATCGCGAAGCGATTGCTACAGCCGGTTAAAAAGAGTTTACTTTTTCATACTGCGGGGCATCGCTTTCACAAAGCTTTCATCTGGCTGTCACACGAAAACGATACCGCATCGCAGGCGTCCAACGGCGTCAGTTCAACGGAGAGAACACATGTTCAAATTCACGGGAAAACTGCTTTCCCTTTCGGCCGTCGCCCTGATGGCGACCTCTGCCATCTCGTCGGCCCAGTCCATGGATGAACTGGTCGCCGCAGCCAAAGCTGAAGGCCAGCTCACCACCATCGCGCTGCCGCATGACTGGTGCGGCTACGGCGCGGTCATCGACGGCTTCAAGGCAAAATATCCGGGGATCACCGTCAACGAGCTCAACCCCGATGCCGGCTCCGGCGACGAGGTCGAGGCGATCAAGGCCAACAAGGACAACAAGGGCCCGCAAGCGCCCGACGTCATCGACGTCGGCCTGAGCTTCGGCCCGACCGCCAAGAAGGATGGCCTGATCCAGGCTTATAAAGTATCAACCTGGGACTCGATCCCGGACAGCGCCAAGGATGCCGAAGGCTTTTGGACCGGCGACTATTACGGCGTGCTTTCGTTTCTGGTGAACAAGGACCTGGTCAAGGAAGCGCCGGCCGACTGGGCCGACTTGCTGAAGCCGGAATTCGCCAATACCGTGGCGCTCGCCGGCGACCCGCGTGCTTCGAACCAGGCCATCCAGGCAGTCTATGCCGCCGGGCTTTCCGGCGGTGCGGCTGCCGGCGAAGCCGCCGGCACGGCTGGTCTCGACTTCTTCAAGAAGCTCAACGCCGCCGGCAATTTCGTGCCGGTCATCGGCAAGCCCGCGACGCTTGCTCAAGGCCAGACGCCAATCCTGGTAACCTGGGATTACAACGCGCTTGCCGGCCGTGATACGCTGAAGGGCAATCCGCCGGTCGACGTCGTCGTGCCGAAGACCGGTGTCGTCGCCGGCGTCTATGTTCAGGCGATCAGCGCCTATGCGCCGCACCCGAATGCTGCCAAGCTGTGGCTGGAATATCTCTATTCCGACGAAGGCCAGGTCGGCTGGCTGAAGGGCTATTGTCACCCGATCCGCTTCAACGACCTCGCCAAGAATGGCAAGCTCCCGGCTGACGTGATGGCCAAGCTGCCGCCGGCCGAGTCCTATGCAGCCGCGGTGTTCCCGACGCTCGACGAGCAGGGCAAGGCCAAGGAAGCCATCACCAAGAACTGGGATGCCGTCGTCGGCGCCAACGTCAAGTAAGACTTGAGATCAGCCGGGCGGCTTAGATGGCCGCCCGGCATACCTCCAGGACGGTAGCCGGCGCATGACCGATATCTCGTTGTCCGATCACGCTGTTGCCGGGAAGACCGCGCCTCCTGCCGACGCCCGCAGCATGCGGCTGCCGACGCAATGGCTTGGCGTTGCGCCTTTCTTCATCTTCGCCATCATGTTCCTGATCCTGCCGACGCTCTATCTGATGCTGGGCGCATTCCGGAACGATGCCGGCGAATTCACTTTCGAAAACATAGCGGCCTTGGCGCAGCCGTCGATCGTTGCCGCCTACTGGATCTCAATCAAGGTCAGCCTCGCCTCGTCGCTGATCGGTGCTTTCGCGGGACTTGCCATTGCCATCGCCATCGTGCGCGGCGGGCTGCCGGAGTGGATACGCTCGGCGACACTGACCTTTTCCGGCGTGGCCTCCAATTTTGCCGGCGTGCCGCTGGCCTTCGCCTTTCTCGCGACGCTCGGCCGGCTCGGGCTCGCCACGGTGCTGCTCAACGTCTTGGTCGGCTTCAACATTTATGCCCATGGTTTCAACATCCTGTCGTTCTGGGGCCTGACGCTGACCTATGTCTATTTCCAGATCCCGCTGATGGTGGTGATCATCGTGCCGGCGATCGATGGGCTGAAGAAGGAATGGGGCGAAGCGGCGGCAACGCTTGGCGCGACCCAGGCGCAGTTCTGGCGCATGGTCGTCATTCCGGTGATCTGGCCAAGTTTCCTCGGCACCGTCATCCTCTTGTTCGCCAACGCCTTCGGTGCCATCGCCACCGCTTACGCTCTGACCGGCTCCTCGCTTAACATCGTCCCTATCCTGCTCTACGCGCAGATCCGCGGTGACGTGCTGCACAATGCCCATCTCGGCTACGCCATCGCCTTTGGCATGATCGTCATCACTGGGCTGGCCAATGTCTTCTACATCTGGTTCCGGACGCGCTCTGAGAGGTGGCTCAAATGAAGTCCGGCAGATTCTGGGCCTGGATCGTCTTCGCGCTGGGCGCGGCCTATTTCTTCATTCCGCTGATCGCGACCGTGGAATTCTCCATGCGCATGCGGCGCGGCGCGTATTCCTTCGATGCCTATCAGGTCGTGCTCGGCGATCCCCGCTTCCAGGCGACCTTCATCTATTCGGTGGTCGCCGCCATCTTCACCATCGTCCTTGGCGTGCTGGTGGTGGTGCCGGCGGCGTACTGGATTCGTCTGCGGCTGCCGCAGATCAGGCCCGTCGTCGAGTTCATCACGCTGCTGCCGCTGGTCATTCCGGCCATCGTTATCGTCTTCGGCTACATCAGAATGTACGGGTCGAACTCACCGCTGCCGTTCCTGGCCAGCGAGACAGGAGCCAATGCCTTGCTGGTCATCGGTTATGCGACACTGGCGCTGCCCTATATGTATCGTGCCGTCGACACCGGGCTTCGCACAATCGACGTACGGACACTGACCGAGGCGGCGCAGATCCTCGGCGCCGGCTGGGGCACGATCATCACTCGGGTCATCCTGCCCAACGTGCTGATCGCGGTGCTGTCGGGCGCCTTCCTGACCTTCGCCATCGTCATCGGCGAATTCACCATGGCCAGCCTGCTCAACCGGCCTGCTTTCGGACCCTATCTGCAGAACGTCGGCGCCAATCGCGCCTATGAGCCGGCGGCGCTTGCCATCATCGCCTTTGCCATTACCTGGGGCTGCATGTCGCTGATCCAGATCCTGTCGCGCTTCGCTCCGCGATCGGCGAACAGCCCGAACTGATCGAAAAGCCGAAAGAAAAAGCCATGGCCGAGCCATTCCTCTCAATCCAGCAGGTGCGAAAATCCTTCGGCGCCGCCATTGTGGTGCAGGATTTCAACCTCGACGTCGAGCCGGGCGAATTCGTCTCCTTCCTTGGCCCGTCGGGCTGCGGCAAGACGACGGTGCTGCGCATGGTCGCCGGTTTCGAGGAGCCATCCGCCGGCAAGATTGTCGTGGCCGGCAAGGACGTCACCCGGCTCAAGCCCAACCAGCGCAACATCGGCATGGTGTTCCAGGCCTATGCGCTGTTTCCGAACCTCACCGTGGCGCAGAATATCGGCTTCGGGCTGAAGGTCGCCGGTATGCCGAAGGCCGATGCCGACAGGCGCGTTGCCGAGATGCTCGACATCATCAAGCTGCCGCAGATGGGCGACCGCTATCCCTACCAACTGTCCGGCGGCCAGCAGCAGCGCATCGCGCTGGCGCGGGCGATTGCGCCCAAGCCGAAACTGCTGCTGCTCGACGAGCCGCTGTCGGCGCTCGATGCCAAGGTGCGCGTGTCGCTGCGCGAGGAAATCCGCTCGATCCAGAAGAAGCTCGGCATCACCACCATCTTCGTCACCCACGACCAGGAAGAGGCGCTGTCGATCTCCGACCGCATCGCCGTCATGTATGGCGGCAAGGCCGAGCAGGTCGGCACGCCGTTCGAGATCTACAACCGGCCGGCAACCAAATTCGTCGCCAATTTCGTCGGCACGCTGAACGTGCTCGAAGGCACGGTCACCGACGCCGCTTCGGGCAAGGTGCGCGTCAACTCGCAAGAGGTCTCGCTCAAGGGCAAGCTCAACGGCTCGAAATCCGGCGACACGCTGTCGCTGGCGTTGCGGCCCGAGGCGATCTCGCTCGGCCGACACCCCGGTCGCGATTCCAGCCTTTGGGGCGAAATCGCCGAGGTGCATTTCCTCGGCTCGGTCATCCGGGTTCGCGTCGGCATCGGCGGCAGCACGGTCTCGCTCGACACGTTCAACAGTCCGGCCACACCGCCGCCGGCCGTCGGCGAAAAGGCCGAGATTTCGTTCTCGTCGGGCGACATGCTGGTGCTGCATTAGGAGAAGAGTGAATAGTGAACAGTGAATAGTAAGAATGCGCTTTACGCGCCGAAATTCCTCTGCACGCAGCCATTCACCATTCACCATTCACCATTCACCATTCACCATTCACCAGCAGCCAAAGCCGTCGTCGTTTTTGCAGTGCCAATCGCCCGGCTTCACCGCTACGATAAGGCATGGCGCTTTTTGAACTCACCCTTGTCCTGCTTCTCATCGCGGTCGCCCTGACCGCGTTGTCGCGGCGTCTGCAGATTCCCTATCCGTCATTGCTGGCGCTGGCCGGCGCCGGCATCGCCTTCCTGCCGTTTGCCCCGACCATCGAGATCGACCCGGGGCTGGCGCTCGCTCTGTTCATCGCGCCGGTTCTGCTCGACGCGGCCTATGACACGTCGCTGCGCGATCTCAACCGCTACAAGGTTTCGCTCATCCTGCTGGCGCTTGGCGCCGTCATCTTCACCACCGTGACGGTCGCGCTGGTCGGCTGGACGATGGCAGGCTTGCCCATCGCCGCCGCCATAGCGCTCGGCGCGATCGTAGCGCCGCCCGATGCGGTGGCGGCGGCGGCCGTGCTCGGACAGTTCAAGGTGCCGCACCGCATCACCGCCATCCTGGAAGGCGAGAGCCTTCTCAACGACGCCACGGCGCTGCTGATCTACAGGATGTCGGTTTCCGCAGCCGCCGGCACCATCCTGTTGAGCAGTGCCGTTCCAATGATCCTGCTGTCGACGGTCGGCAGCCTTGCCGCAGGCTATGTGCTCGGCCGGTTGTCTCTCGCCATACTCGGCCGCATCGACGACCCGGCGAGCGGCACCGTGGTGCAATTCGCCTCAACCTTCGGCGTCTGGATCCTGGCCGACAGGATAGGGCTTTCCGCCATCATCACGATCGTCGTCTACGCCATGACGATCGCACGTACATCGCCGCGCCGCATGCCGGCAAGGAATCGTGTCAGTTCCTACTCGGTCTGGGAGACGGCGGTGTTCGTGCTCAACGTGCTGGCCTTCGTTCTGATGGGCCTGCAAGCGCGGTCCATCGTCGGCCGACTTGCCGAGCAAGGACAAAGCGAGGCGTTCGTCTTTGCCCTGGCTGTGCTGGCCGTCGTCATCGTATCGCGGCTCGTCTGGGTTCTGGGCTGCGGCGCGATCCTCAGAGCGCTGGCACGTCTGGGCGACGAGGACAGGCGGAAGGACGCACCGACATTCCGCGGCGGCGTGCTCATCGGCTGGTGCGGCATGCGCGGCCTGGTGACGCTTGCGGCAGCCTTCGCCTTGCCGGCCGACTTTCCGGGCCGTGATCCGATCGTGCTCGCCGCTTTCACGGTCGTGCTCGGCACATTGGTGCTGCAAGGCGTCAGCCTGAAACCGTTGCTGCTTCTGCTCAATCTCGACCTCGACCGGACGGTCGACCGGGAGGTGGCGCAGGCGCGCGTCGCCATCATGCAGGCGGCGCTGGACGTGCTCAGCGGCAAGACATCGAGCGCGGCCGGGGCGGTGCGAGAGCAATATGCCGCCCAGCGCGCCATCGCCGAAAACCCCGAGGATGCCCAGGCGGCGACCGAGTATGACAGATTGCGTCTCTACGCCATCAAGAGCCAGCGCGATGCGCTGGAGCGTTTGCGCATCGACGGAACGATCGGCGACGAAGCCTACCACCGCCTTGAGGAAGAAATCGACTGGTCGGAACTGGCAGCATCCCCGCCCGGTCGGTTCCAGCCGCTGACCACTTAGCATCTGGCCCAAGCTCCCTCCGCCCGGCTGCACATTGCAAGGCTGTCAGCGAACGGCTACTGCCAGCAGGAAACTGAGCCGGATAAGCAATGAAGCTGGTCAGCTATAACATCCAGTACGGCTTCGGCAGCGATGGCCGCTACGACCTGGCGCGTTGTGCCAAGGTCGTGGCCGGCGCCGACATCATCGCCTTGCAGGAGGTGGAACGGCACTGGTTGCGCAGCAACGAGGACGACCAGCCGGAACTTCTTTCGCAATTTCTGCCCGACTACCATTGGGTCTACGGGCCGGCCTTCGACATGGATGCCAGCCACCGGCGTGAAGGCCGCATCGTCAACCGGCGGCGGCAATTCGGCACCATGGTTCTGTCGAAGCTTCCGATCGTCTGGTCGCGGCTGCATACGCTGCCGCTCAGGCGCACGCTGCGGCCGCTCAACACCCGCAATGCCGCACTCGAATGCATGATCCGCACCCCTGCCGGTCCGGTGCGGGTGCTGTCGTTGCATCTGGCGCATATCGCGGCCGAGGAGCGGCTGGAGCAGATCGACTATTTGCTCGCCGAGCATCGCCGCGCGCCGTCCGAGGGCGGCCCATGGAGCGGCGCCGACGACGAGCCGGCGCGCAACTGGAGCAATGGCGAACAGGAGCCAGAAAACCCCGTAGCGGCGATCTGGTTGGGCGACTTCAACATGGAGCCGGATAGCGCCGAGTACCGGCGCATTGTCGGCAGCGCGCCCTATCATCGCGGTGCCGCCTATCTCGACGGTTTTGTCGATGTCGCCGCCGTCGCAATGGAACCGACAGCGGATTTCCACACCCATGTGAAGACTATCGATGGCAGGCTGGCAAAGCGCCGGCTCGACCATTGCTTCGTCGGCGGCATGTTTGCCGGGCGCGTGCGCTCGGTCAGCGCCGATATCGGCCAAATCGCTTCCGACCATTTTCCGCTCTGGGTCGATATCGACCTGGAGACGCCGATCGTCATCGGGACGGGCGGCGGATGAACCGCCGATGAGCCTGTTTGTCTTTTTCGCGGTGCTCGCCGCCGCTTCCATGCATGCGATCTGGAACGCGCTGGTCAAGGTCCACCTCGACCGTTTCCTGTCGATCACACTGATGACGCTCGGCATGGGTGCCGCTGCGCTGGTGACGTTGCCTTTCGTCGAGGTGCCGAAGCCGGAAGTGTGGCCATACATCCTCGCCTCGGTTGTCTTCCACATGGGCTACAGGACGTTCCTGATCGGCGCCTACAAGGCCGGCGATTTCGCCCAGACCTATCCGCTGGCGCGCGGCACCGCGCCATTGCTGGCCGCTTTGGGGGGCGTTGTGGTGGTTGCCGAGATGCCGGCGCCGCTCGCCATTCTCGGCATCCTCTTGTTGTCGGCGGGCACGCTGGTGCTGTCGTTTCGCGGCGGCGCGCATCTGGAGAAATTGAACCTGCGCGCCGTCGGTTTCGCGTTGGGCACATCGATCTTCATCGCCAGCTACACGCTGTCGGACGGCAGCGGCGCGCGGCTGGCCGCCACCGCGTCGAGTTATGCCGCCTGGCTGTTCGTCTGCGATGCGCTGTGGGCGCTGGTGCTATGCGTCGTCTCTCGCGGCCCACAGGCGCTGCCGGTGCTGGCGCGCGACTGGAAGGCCGGAATCTATACCGGCGTGCTCAGCGGCGGCGCCTACTGGATCGTGATGTGGGCGATGACCAAGGCGCCGATCGCCTCGGTGGCGTCGCTGCGCGAAACATCGATCCTGTTCGCCATGATGATCTCGGTGTTCGCGCTCGGCGAGAAGATGACGGCATGGCGAGGTGCCGCGGTGCTTAGCATCGTTGCCGGCGTCGTTGCGCTGAGAATGGGATAGTCACGCGATCTCCAGATCAAACACCATCAGCCCGTCGGTGCCGCCTTCGAGCGCCGCGACCAGTTTTGCGCCGGCTCGCTGATGCGCTTCATGCTCCAGATAGGCATCGCGTGCCGCAGCGTCGCGAAAGTCGATGGTGAAGCCGTGCGTGAAGCCGCGGGCGAAGGGTTCCGGGCTGGTATTGGCGCTGAATTCGACCTTGCCCATGCCGTCGATCACGGCCCGCAACACTTCGAGATCGGCATGGATTGCCGCGCGCTCGGCGTCGGCGGCATCGTTGCGAAATCTGACGAAGACACAGTGCCTGATCATTCTTTGTCCCTCATGCCGCTCGGTTGGTGGAAAACACCGCCGGCGGCAGCGGCTCGCGGCCAAGGATCAGATCGGCGCCTTTTTCGCCAACCATGATCGTCGGGGCATTGGTGTTGGAGGAGGGGATGCGCGGCATCACCGAGGCGTCGCAGACGCGCAGGCCCTCGATACCGCGCAGCCTGAGATCTGGCGTTACCACGCTCATCGCATCGTGGCCCATGCGGCAGGTGCCGACCGGGTGGTGGTCGGTCTTGGAACTGCGGCAGGCGTAGTCGAACAGCTCGTCGCCGCTCTGCAGGTCGGGTCCCGGCAGTACCTCGCGCAGTACATAGGGCTGCAGCGCCTTCTGCCGCATGATCTCGCGCGCCAGCCTCAGCCCCTTGATCGACATGTCGCGGTCATAGGGATCGGACCAATAGTTCGGATCGATCAACGGGCGGTCGGCCGGGTCGGCACTGTTCAGCCGCACGGTGCCGCGCGAGCGCGGGCGCAGGAAGGCCGAGTTCAATGTCACGCCCGGATTGTTCAGCTTCTCGACGCCGGCCTCGATGCCGGAGCCGAGGCCGAGATGCAGCTGGATATCGGGAGAGGCGGCGGTCGGATCGGCGTACCAGAAGCCGCCGGTCTCGAACAGGCTGGAGGCTACCGGGCCTTTCTTCAGGAGCAGATACTGCAGGCCGGCCCAAGCCGTCCAGTGCAGCTTGGCGTAGTTGTCGTAGGTGTGATCGCCGGTGCATTCGGCGATGACGAACAGGTCGAGATGATCCTGGAGATTGGAGCCGACGCCGGGCAGATCGTGCACCGGTGTCACGCCGACCGCCTCCAGATGGTCGGCCGGGCCGATGCCCGACTGCAGCAAAAGCTTCGGCGAGCCGATGGCGCCGGACGAGACGATCACCTCGCGCTCGGCGCGCAGGATCGTTGGCTGGCCGCCCGGCCTGTCGACGATCTCGACGCCAACGGCGCGGCCCTTGTCGACGACGATGCGTGTCACCAGAACGCCGGTCCTGACGGTGAGATTCTTTCGCTCGCGGATCGGCCGGAGATAGGCGACAGAGGCGGAGGAGCGCTTCGCGTCCTTCTGCGTCAGCTGATAGTAACCGACGCCCTCCTGGGCTACCCCGTTGAAGTCGGGATTGAAGGGGATGCCCATCTCCTGTCCGGCACGGAAATAGGCCTCGCAGATCGGCAGCGGCGCGATCGGGTTCGACACGCCGAGCGGGCCTTGGTCGCCGTGGAAATCGTTGGCATAACGTTGATTGTTCTCGGCGCGCTTGAAATAGGGCAGTACGTCGCGATAGCCCCAGCCAGCAAGGCCTTCTTCCTTCTCCCAGGCGTCGTAGTCGCGGGCGTTGCCGCGCGTGTAGATCTGGGCGTTGATCGAAGAGCCGCCACCGATCACCTTGGCCTGAGTGTATCGGAAGACGCGGTCTTTCATATGCTTTTGCGGCACTGTCGACCAGCCCCAGGCGGCGATGCCCTTGGTCATCTTGGCAAAACCGGCCGGCATGTGGATCAGCGGATGCCAGTCCTTGCCGCCGGCTTCGAGCAGCAGCACCTGATGCGACGGATCTTCGCTCAACCGGTTGGCGAGTACGCACCCGGCCGGGCCGGCGCCGACGATTATGTAGTCGGTCATGGCGTCACCTGTTCATAGCCTCGGCACCGACAGCGCACCGTCGACATTGATGACCGAGCCGGTCGAAAAGCCGAACTTGCCGCCGGCGAGCGCCGCCACGGCGGCACCGATATCTTCGCTCTCGCCCCAGCGCATCGCCGGCACCAGCCCGCCGTCGATCAGCCCGTCATATTTGGCGGTCACACCGGCGGTCATGTTGGTGCGGATGATGCCCGGGCGCACCTCGAACACGGCGATATTTTCGGCGGCGAGCCGCAGTGCCAGGTTCTTCACCCACATCGAAAGCCCAGCCTTGGAGATGCAGTAATCGGAACGTTCCGGCGAGGC
This sequence comes from Mesorhizobium sp. M0437, assembly GCF_040321335.1. Lineage (NCBI taxonomy): Bacteria > Pseudomonadati > Pseudomonadota > Alphaproteobacteria > Hyphomicrobiales > Phyllobacteriaceae > Mesorhizobium > Mesorhizobium sp. M0437. Next base: position 93,923 of record NZ_JAMYRK010000010.1, on the reverse strand, counting down.
CATGGCGGCGCTGACCGAAGTGATGGTGATGATCGATCTCGCACCATCGCTTGGCAGGCCGAGCATCGCTTTGGCGACGGCCTGGCTGAGGAATACGGTGCCGCGCAGATTGATGCCGAGCACCCGGTCGAAATTTTCCGGCTTGAGCTCGAGCAGATCGCCGCGCAGGACAGTGCCGATGCCGGCATTGTTGACCAGGCAGTCGATGCGGCCGAAGGCGCTTGTCGCGGCATCAATCAGCGCTGCGTGGCCGTCGAGGTCGGCGATGTCGCAGCTGACATAGGCGAATTTCGCGCCGCGCCCGGTGATGTCGGCGGCGAGCCCGTCTGCGGCTTCGTCTGCAAGGTCGGCGACGAGGATGTCGAAGCCTGCGCCGGCCAGCGCCTCGGCACAGGCAAGGCCGATGCCGCGCGCGCCGCCGGTGACGATCGCTGCCGGGCGGCTCATGTTGCAAGCTCCGTCTTGCGGATATGATCGGCGACGCGCAGCGCCTGTGCGGCGATCGACAGCGCCGGATTGACGGCGGCCGAATTCGGCAGGAAGCCAGCATCGACGACGAACAAATTGCTGTGGTCGAAGGAGCGGCAGAACGGATCCAGCGGCGAGGTCGCTGGATCGTTGCCCATCTTCACCGTGCCGCACTGATGTGAGGGCGTGCGCTTGTCAAACGGACGTGACAGGACGATCGGATAGCCGCAGGCGCGGAAATTCTCGCGCATCACCTTGGTCAGTCCGTCGAGCGACTGCATGTTGGAGCGCCGCCACTGCATGACGATGTCCTTGCCGTCGACCATGATGCGGCTGTCGGGATCGGGCAGGTCCTCGCACATCAGATACCAGTCGACGGCGTGGCCGGCCATGAAATCCAGCGCGAATTTGGGCGCGCGCCTGACATTGGCCTTGAGGATGTTGCCGTCGACTTTGCCTAGAAGCTGGACGTTGCCGAGCGGTTTGCCGCCCTTGCCGTCGGACAGATAATAATCGTTCAGCATCAGCGTCTTCTGGTAGACGGACTTGTTCCTGCGGCGCGGATCGATCGCCAGCATGGCGCTCGAATTGTGGTTCATGAAGTTGCGGCCGACCTGGTCGGAACGGTTGGCCAGGCCTTTGCCACCTCCCTTGCCCTTGGAAGAAGGGGAAGGCGAACGCAGCAGGACGGCGGCTGAATTGACCGCGCCGGCCGACAGGATCACCAGCTTCGGCGCGACTTTCTTCAGCGCACCGTTCTGGCGGTAATGGACGGTCTCGATCGTCCTGGCGTCCGGCGATGCCTCGAGATATTCGACATGGGCGCCGGTCTCAAGCCGGATATTCTGATCGGCAAGGGCTGCTGCCAACGGCCCGGATTGCGCGTCGATCTTGCCGGTCCCGGTGTTGGGAAACGCGTCCCACGGCGTGCTGCCATCTTTCAGCCAGGCTTCGATGTCGACGCCGAGCGGCAGCGATGCCGGATGCAGGCCTAGGCTCTTCAACTCGGCGCGCGCACGCGCGATCGGCGGCTCGTCTGGTACCGGCCCGAAAGGGTAGGGCGTAGAGTGGAACGGCTCGGTCGGGTCTTCGCCGAGTGCACCGCGCACGCGAAAAAGCTGCTCGGCCCTGGAATACCAGGGTTCGAATTCCTCATAGGAAAACGGCCAGGCCGGCGAGATGCCGCCATAGTGCTCCATCTCCGAAAAGTCTTCCCTGCGGTAGCGGATCAGCACAGCGCCGTAGAATTTCGAATTGCCGCCGACATAGTAGTAATTGCCCGGGTTGAAAGGCGCTCCGCCGGCCTCGAGCCACATCTCCTTCGGCCGATAATGACCATCGACGAAGATCGCGCGGGTGTCGCGTGTGTGCGGCGTTGCCGGCAGGGCTTCGCCGCGCTCCAGCATCAGGATCGAGGCGCCACTGCCGGCAAGGCCGGAGGCGATCGTGGCGCCGCCTATGCCGGAGCCGATGATGACGATGTCGGGATTTGTCATGGCCGTTAGACGATGCGTTTCTCGGTCGCCGGATCGAAGAACACCGCCTTGGTCAGGTTGAAGGCGAGCGGCGTGACCGTGCCGGGCTGGATTTTGGCATCGGCGCGCAGCCGCGCCACCACCGCCTTGCCGCCGAGATTGGTGACCGCGAACGTATCCGAGCCGGCCGGCTCGATGACCTCGATGTGACAGTCGGCGCGGGCGATGTTCGAGGCGTTGCGTTCGGCACCCTCGGGATCGGTCAGTGCTTCCGGGCGGACGCCGAAGATGATCGGTTTTCCCTGGAATGCCGACAGGCCGGCCGGCGCATTGCCCAGCGGCAGCGAGATCGGCTGGCGCGCCTCGCGCTCCATGACGACGGAGAAGCCGCTGCCGTTGCTGCCGATCGTCGCCGGGATCAGGTTCATCGCCGGCGAGCCCATGAAGTCGGCAACAAACAGGTTGACCGGATTGTTATAGATTTCGGCTGGCGTGCCGAACTGCTGCACCTCGCCGTCGCGCATCACCGCGATCTTGGTGGCCAGCGTCATCGCCTCGATCTGGTCGTGGGTGACGTAGACGATGGTGGTGCCGGTGGTGGCGTGCAGGCGCTTGATCTCGATGCGCATGTCGACACGCAGCTTGGCGTCGAGATTGGACAAAGGCTCGTCGAACAGGAACAGCTTTGGATCGCGCACCAGCGCCCGGCCCATGGCGACGCGCTGGCGCTGGCCGCCGGAGAGCTGGCTTGGCTTGCGCTTCAGCAAATGGCCGATCTGCAGGACCTTCGCCACCTTGTCGATCGCCTTCTGGCGCTCGCCGGCCGGCACGCCGCGCATCTCCATGCCGAAGGCGATATTGCCGGCAACCGTCATGTTCGGATAGAGCGCGTAGCTCTGGAAGACCATGGCGATGTCGCGCTTGGAGGGGTGGAGATCGTTGATCGTGCGTCCGTCGACGCGGATTTCCCCTTCGGTGATGGTTTCCAGGCCGGCAATAGTGTTGAGCAGCGTGGACTTGCCGCAACCGGAAGGCCCGACCAGCACGAGGAAGCCGCCCTTTTCCAGGTCGAGGTCGATGCCTTTCAGGATCTCGACCGCTCCGAAACGCTTCTTCAGCCCGTCAATTTCCAGAAAAGCCATGCGATTATCCTTTGACGGCGCCGGCCATCAGGCCGCGCACGAAATAGCGGCCGGCGAGCACGTATACGAGGAGCGTCGGCAGCGCGGCGATCATCGCCGCCGCCATGTTGACGTTGTATTCGACGACGCCGGTCGAGGTGTTGACGACATTGTTCAGCGCCACCGTCATCGGCATCACGTCGCCTGAGCCGGCATAGGCGGAAGCGAAGAGGAAGTCGTTCCAGATGTTGGTGAACTGGTAGATCACCGTCACCACGATGATCGGCAGCGAGTTGGGCAGCATGATGCGCCGGAAGATCTGGAAGAAGCTGGCGCCGTCGATCTGCGCCGCCTTCACCAGCTCGTTCGGAAACGCTTCGTAATAATTGCGGAAGAACAGGGTGGTGAAGCCGATGCCGTAGACGACGTGAACGAACACCAGGTTCACGGTCGGATTGCCGAAGCCGAAGGTGAGGCCGGTCGCGTTCTGCAGCTTGACGCCGAACCGGCCGAGGCTGCCGAGGATCGTTGCCATCGGCAAGAGGACGGACTGGAACGGAATGAAGCAGGCAAACAGCATCAGCCCGAACACCAGCGTCGCCCCGCGAAAGCGCCACTTCGTCAGCACATAGCCGTTGAGCGCGCCGAGCAGGGTCGAGATGATGACGGCCGGAACCACCATCTTGATCGAGTTCCAGAAATAACCCTTCATGCCGACGCAGGTGAGACCCGAGCAAACCTCGCTCCACGCCCTTATCCAAGGTGCGAAGGTCGGCTCCTGCGGCAGCGCCAGCATGTTGCCGTTCTGGATTTCGTCCATGGTCTTGAACGAGGTCACAAGCATGACGAACAGCGGCATCAGATAGAACAGCGCGAACAGCGCCAGCAGCCCGTAGATGACAATACGGTTGACCGTCCTGGCGCTGATACCGCCAGTGCTCTGGCGAGCAGGAGTGGCCACGGCGCTCATCGCGGCTTCTCCCGAAGCTCGGAATAGAGATAGGGAACGATGATCGCGGTGATGGTCATCAGCATGATCACGGCGCTGGCCGAGCCGACGGCCATCTCGTTGCGCTTGAAGGTGTACTCATACATGAAGTTGGACGGCAGCCAGGCCGAACCGCCCGGCCCGCCGCTGGTCAGCGCGACCACCAGATCGTAGGATTTGATGGCGAGATGCGCGAGGACGATCAAGGCGGACAGGAAGATCGGCCGCAGCAGCGGGATGACGATGCGACGGTAGAGCTGGAAGGTGGTGGCGCCGTCGATCTGCGCCGCCTTCAGGATCTCGCCGTCGATGCCGCGCAGGCCGGCCAGGAACATCGCCATGATGAAGCCCGACGCCTGCCAGACGCCGGCGATGACCACCGTGTAGATGACGAAATCCTTGTTCTTGATCCAGTCGAAATGGAAGCTCGTCCAGCCCCATTGGTGCAGTGTCTGCTCGAGGCCGAGGCCGGGGTCCAGAAACCATTTCCAGGCAACGCCGGTGACGATGAACGACAGTGCCATCGGGTAGAGGTAGATCGGCCGCAGCACACCTTCGCCGCGGATCTTCTGGTCGAGCAGGATCGCCAGGAACAGGCCGAGCGCCAGGCAGATGGAAATGTAGAGGAAGCCGAAAATCCCCATATTGGTGATCGACGTGTACCAGGAGGACGGCGGATCGCTTTCGAAAGTCCAGCGCCATAGCCGCTGATAGGCGCGTGGCCCGGTGATCGCATAGGAGGGAAAGGTCTTGGAATTGGTGAAGGACAGATAGATCGTCCACAGGATGAAGCCGTAGACGAAGACGATTGTGGCGGCGAAGCTCGGCGCCAGCACGAGCTTCGGCAGCGCATTCTGAAGGCGCGAGCGCACCGTGGCGCCCGGACGGGCATCGTGCTCCGGCGTCAGCGTGATACTGGTTTCAGCAACTGTGCTCATCTGTCCATTCCGTATGGCGGGTCCGGAATTCTGCTGTCTCGGGCTCTGCGGCACGAAAGCGTGCCGGTCGGCGCAACCGCAAAACCTCGCCGCAGGGGATCTCCCCGGCTTGCGCCGGGGAGATCATTCACATGGGCGGGTGCCTTACTTGGCGTCTTCGATCGCGCTGACCAGTTGGGTCACGGCCTCGTCCGAGGTCTTGATCTGGCCGTGCACGAATTTCGAGACGACATCCTTGTAGGCGTTGGCAACCGCGGGAGGCGCGCCATAGCCCTGCGCCAGCGAACCGAACAGCGTGCCGCCTTCATTGGCGGCCTTCAGGTCGGCCATGCCCTTCTTGCCGCAAGCGTCGAAATCGGTGTCCGGCACGTCGGTGCGGGCCGGAACAGAGCCCTTGACGACGTTGAAGGCCGACTGGAAGCTCTTCGACAGCGTGGCGGTGGCCAGGGCGATCTGGGCGGCCTTGCGGTCCTCCGGAACGTTGAACATGCCGAACATGTCGGAGTTGTAGACGACGCTGCCGTCGGTGCCCGGGAAGCGGTAGCACAGGAAGTCGGTGCCCGGGACCTTCTTGGCGGCGTTGAATTCGCCCTTGGCCCAGTCACCCATCACCTGCACCAGCGCATCGCCCTTGATGACCATGGCGGTGGCGAGGTTCCAGTCCCGGCCCGAGAAGTTCGGGTCGACATAGGTGACGAGCTTGGCGAGATTGTCGAACGACTTCTTCATCGTGTCGGACTTCAGCGACTCCTCGTCGAGGTCGTTGAAGGCCTTCTTGTAGAACTCAGGCCCGCCGGTCGACAGCACGACTGAGTCGAACATTGTCGCTTCCTGCCAGTTCTGGCCGCCCAGCGCGAGCGGGATGACGCCCGCCGCCTTGGCTTTGTCCAGCAACGCAATGAAGTCGTCGAAGGTCTTGGGCTCGGTGCCGCCGATCTTGTCCATCACCGCCTTGTTGATCCATAGCCAGTTGACCGAGTGGACGTTGACCGGAGCCGCGACCCACTTGCCGTCATAGACGGAGAATTTCTGCAGGGCCGCGGGAACGGACTTGTCCCAGCCTTCCTTTATCGCCGTCTCGGTCAGGTCGCCCATAACGCCGGCTGCGGCGTAATCGAGCACGGTATAGCCAAGCATCTGCGAGGCGGTCGGGTAGTTGCCCGCTGCCACCATCGCCTTCAGCGCGGTCATGGCGGCGTCGCCGCCGCCGCCCGCCCCCGGCACGTGCTTCCAGGCCAAGCCTTCCTTGGCCAGATCCTGCTTGAGCACGTTCAGAGCGGCAGCTTCGCCGCCCGACGTCCACCAATGCAGCATCTGGACTTCCTTGACGTCCTCGGCATGGGCCGCGAACGCAACGCCCGATGCGAGAGCCGTCCCGATAAGCAGTTTGCGCAACATGTACTTCCTCCCTTGTTGAACTTACACGACCGGCGGATGCCCGCCGGGTTCTTCCCAACTCAGCCGACCCACCATCCGGTGCGCTGGCCGCGATGAAACTGGATTGTCTTTTCCTCGGTATAATCCTCGACGGCGCGCTTGCCGAGTTCGCGTCCGAGACCGGACTGCTTGTAGCCGCCGAAAGGCAGCTCGGGGTAACCCTCCATGAACGTGTTCACCCAAACGGTTCCCGAACGCACATTCCGCGCCACCGACATGCAGGTATCGATGCTGGCGCTCCACACGCCCGCCGACAGACCATAGGGCGTGTTGTTGGCGATGTGCAACGCCCTTTCAATCGATTCAAAAGTCAGCACCGAGAGCACCGGACCGAACACTTCCTCGCGTGCAATGGCCATGTCTTCGGTGACATCGCGAACGATGGTCGGATCAAGATACTGGCCGGCGCTCGAAGCAAGCTGATTGCCGCCGCTACAGATCCGGCCGCCGCCGTTTTCCGCTGCCGTCACGTAGCCGGTGACCTTGGCCATATGGTCGGCGGAGATCATCGCGCCGACCTTGGTGCGGTCGTCGAGCGGGTCGCCGACAATCACCTTGGCGGTGAGGGCATTGACGGCGCCGAGGAACTCGTCGGCGATCGCCTCATGGACGATCAGCCGGCTGCCGGCATTGCAGCATTCGCCGGCATTGAAAAAGCCGCCGAACACCGCTGCGTCGGCGGCGGCCTCGAGGTCGGCATCGGGAAAGACGATCTGGCCGTTCTTGCCGCCGAGCTCCATCGCGAGTTTCTTCAGCGAGTTGGCGGCAGACGCCATGGTCATCTTGCCGACGCGGGTGGAGCCGGTGAACGACACCATCTCGACCAGCGGATGGCTGACCATCGGTGCGCCGACATCGGCGCCCAACCCGGCAAGGATGTTGACGACGCCATCCGGCAGGCCGGCCTGCATCAGGATCTCGCCGAGCACAAAGGTCGAGGCCGAGGTCATCTCGCTCGGCTTGACCACCGCCGTGCAGCCGGCGGCGAGCGCGAAGGGTAGTTTCTGGCTGACGATAAGGAACGGGAAATTCCACGGCGTGATGATGGAGACGACGCCGATCGGTTCGCGCAACACGACGCCGAGCATGGCATCGCCGAGATTGGCGTAGCTTTCGCCGTGAAGCGTGCGGGCAAGTGCCGCGGCATAACGCCAGATATCGACGGCGCCGCCGATCTCGCCGCGCGCCTGCGCAATCGGCTTGCCGGATTCCAGTGCGTCGAGCCGGGCAATCTCGTCCAGCCGCGCCTCGATCAGGTCAGCAGCCTTGAGCAGGATCGCGGCGCGCTCGGCGGCCTTCATGCGCGGCCACGGGCCGGTCTCGAAGGCCCTGTGCGCGGCCTGTACCGCAGCCTCCACGTCCGCCGCGCCGGCTTGTGCATAGCGCGAGACGGTGAAGCCGTGGCCAGGGCTGCTGCGCTCCAGCGTGCGGCCGTCCTGGGCGTCGACGAACCTGCCGCCGATCAGCAGCCGGTAGTTTTTCGGCGCTGCGGCTGCCTCGGCGGGCATGGCGATGTTGAGAGGTGCGTTCATGTGAGTTTCAGGTTCCTAAGATCTTGAGAAGGCCGGCTTCTGCTTGGCCTTGAAAGCCTCGACGCCGGCCCTGAGATCGTTTGTCTGCGCGATGAAGCTGCTGGCCAGCGCTTCGGTCGCGGCAGCACTCTCCTCGCTTTCCGCAATGGCAATCATCAGCTTGGCGGCCTCGGTTGCCAGTGGCCCGCGCTCGGCGATCTTGCCGGCCCAGGCCTTGGCTTCGGCGAACGCCTTGCCGGTGTCGACCACCCGGTCGACAATCCCCAGAGCAAGAGCCTCGGTCGCCAGAAACACCTCGCCGCCGAGCGCCATCCGCCGCACTGCCTGCGCGCCGAAGCGGCGCACGGCGCGCTGTGTGCCGGACCAGCCGGGAACGACGCCGATCGAGGTTTCGGGGAACCCCAACTTCACCTGCGTTTCCGCCACGCGAAAGTCGCAAGCCGCCGCCAGTTCCAGCCCGCCGCCCAGCGCATGGCCGGCAAGAACGGCGATCGTGGGCTGCCGCAGCCGCGCCAGCCGGTCGAAGACGCGGTGGCCGTAGCGCACCCATTGCACCTGGAAATCGGCAGCGCTCATTTCTGCCCAAGCCTCGACGTCGCCGCCGGCGCAAAAGCCCTTGCCTTCGCCGCAGACCAGCACGACGCGGACGCCGGTTGCTGTCTCGGCCTCGTCGAGTGCCGCTTCCAGCGCCCGCAGCATCGGAATATCGAGCGCGTTGAATTTCTCCGGCCGGCGCAGCGTGACAATGCCGATGGCGCCGTCGGTTTCAAAGGTTACCAGACGCTCAGCCATGTGCGCCTCCAAGCGACGCGCCGCCATTGAGCGACAGGCCGATCGGCCGGTCCCGGTAGAGCGCATCCGGCGTCACTTTCAGGTCGTTGGCGACGGCGAGCGGGATCTCGGCCTGCGCCAGCACATCGCGCTCGAGGTCGATGCCCGGCGCCAACTCGGTCACCATCAGCCCCGCAGGCGTCAGCTTCATCACGCAGCGCTCGGTGACATAGGTGATATCCTGTCCCTGCGCGACGGCACGCTTGCCCGAGAAGGAGATATGCTCGACCTCACCGACGACTTTCTTGACCTTGCCCTCCTGGTCGATGCGGATGCCGCCACCGGCAAGCGACAACTTGGCGCCGGCATTGAAGAAACCGGAAAAGACGATCTTCTTCGCCCGCGCGGTGATGTCGACGAAGCCGCCGGCGCCGGCGGTGACGTGGGGCCGCGCCGAAAGCTTCGAGACATTGACGGAGCCGTGCCGGTCGATCTGCAGGAAGGACAGCAGCGAGGCGTCGAAGCCGCCGGCCTGGAAATAGATGAACTGGTGCGGCGAGGGCATGAAGGCGTCGGCGTTCGACGAGCAGCCGAACTTGAAGTCGAGCAGCGGCACGCCGCCGACCGCACCCTGTTCGATGACCCAGGTGACCTTGCCGTGCTGGCCTTCCTCGAGCAGGATGCGCGGCACATTGGCCGAGATGCCGAAGCCGATATTGACCGCCATGCCGTCGGCAAGCTCCATGGCGACGCGGCGCGCAATGACCTTCTGGACGTTCATCTCGGCGTTGCGAAAGCTCGACAGCGGCCGGAAAATCTCGCCGGAGATGGCCGGATCGTAGGGCGTCAGCGTCGTCTGCAACTGGTCGGGCGCCACCACGATATGGTCGACCAGCACGCCGGGCACGCGCACATCGTGCGGCTTCAGCGTGCCGTTCTCGACGACGCGCTTGACCTGCGCGATGACGATGCCGCCATTGTTGCGGGCGGCCAGCGCCTGTTCGAGGCCGCCGAGATAGGCACCTTCATGCTCATAGGTAAGGTTGCCGCGCTCGTCGGCCGTGGTGGCGCGGATGATCGCGACCTGCGGTACGATCGAGCGGAAATAGAGCCATTCCTCGCCGTCGAACTGCTGCACCGAAACGATCGGCTCGCTGGCGGCAGCATTCATGGCGCAGCCCTGGTGGCGCGGGTCGGCAAAGGTGTCGAGCCCGACCTTGGTCAGCACGCCGGGGCGCTTGGCGGCGGCCTCACGATGCATGTCGAACAGGATACCGGACGGCACGTTGTAGGCGGCAACCGTATTGTTGCCGATCATCTTCCAGATCTGCGGCGGTTCGGAAGATGACGGGCCGGACGGATAGGAACCGCACAAAGTGCGCTTCAACAGGCCGGGCTTGGCTACATGGTCGATGCCCTTGATGCCGTACATGTCACCAGCGGCGATCGGGTGCAGCGTCGTAATGTCCCTGGGATGGCCGTCGGCGTCGAAGCGCTCGCCGATCGCGGCAAGCACCGCATCCGGGCAGCCGAGGCCGCTCGACGACGACACGGAAACGACCACGCCATCCCTAATCAGGCCGGCAGCCTCAGCCGCGGAAACGAGCTTGCTCACGCTGCGCTCCCGAGCTTCGGGTCGATGGCAACGGCCTTGCCGGACCTGGCCGATTGCAATGCCGCTTCGGCTGATGTCAGCGACCAGACGCCGTCCTCGCCGGTGGCGGACGGCTGGCCCTCGCCGCGGATCGCCGCGTGGAATTGGCGCAGCGAACGGGCATAGAGGTCTTCGCGGTCGAAGCTCAATTCCTCCTCACCCTGTGCCGTGCGAAGCAACACAGAGCCGAGCGGCTTCTGCGTCATCACGTCCTTGGCGATCAGCGAGCCTTCGCTGCCATGCACCTCGAAGCCGCTGCCGGCGAATTTGGTGGTAAAGCCCTCGTGCGACTGGGCGATGACGCCCGATGCGAAGCGCCAGAGGCACATGGCGCCGTCTTCCAGCCCGCCGGCGGCCATGCCGGCCGATTGCGTGAATGCCGAGATCTCGACCGGATCGTCGCCGAGCACGAAGCGCAGCGTGTCGGCATCGTGGACGGTGATGTCGAGCACCACGCCGCCGCCGGCGTCCGGCCTGGTGATGCGCCAGCCCTGCAGGTTTTCCGGCAGATAGACGGAGTGGAAGACGCGCGCGGCGATCGGCCTGCCGATGCGGCCGCCAGCGATCGCTTCGCGCATCGCCCGATGCGAGCCGGCATTGCGCAGATGGTGATTGGTGCCGAGCACGACGCCGGCGGCCCTGGCCGCCGCGACCATCTTGCGCGCGTCGGCGCTGGTCAGCGCCAGTGGTTTTTCGCAAAGCACATGCTTTCCCGCCTCGATGGCGGCGAGTGCCTGTTCGAGATGCAATTCGTTGGTGGTCGAGATGTAGACGGCGTCGATGTCGGAGCCGAGCAATTCATCAATCGTCGCGACCGCCGCCGGAATGCGGTTTTCCAGAGCATAGGCGGTAGCCCGCTCCGGGCTGGAGCTCATCACTGCGGCGATCTCGCCGTCCGGCTGCGCGCGGATGGCGCCGATCATGAACTGTCTTGCGATCGTGCTGGCGCCGATCAGCCCCCAACTGACGGTCATGCCGCGTCTCCCATTCCTGCGCAGCCATGCTCCTTGCGATCGGGGCCGCAGCTTTCCCTGACCACGAGGTTGACGGCGCCGATATGATCCTCGGCGCGCGTGGTGCGCGATTGGATCATCTTCAGCACGACATGGGCGGCGCGCTCGCCGAGGCCGGCGGTGTTCACCGCGACGCTGGTCAGCGCCGGCATATAGTGCTCGGCCTCGGGGACGTCGTCGAAGCCGACGACGGCAAAGTCCGCGCCGGGTTCCAGGCCGCGCTTGCGCAGCGCCAGCAAGACGCCGAAGGCGACCGCATCGTTGAAGCAAAGGGCCGCGGTCGGCGGCGCGGCCATGGCAAGTGCGGTTTCCAGGCAGGCAATACCGCCCTTGCGGCTGGTTTCGCCCTCGAAGACCAGTCTGTCGGCCGGATCGATGCCGAGCGCTTCACAGGCCTCGCGAAAGCCCCCCAGGCGTTCGTGATAGACGACAAGGTCGGACGAGCCGCCGAAGAAGGCCAGCCGGCTGTGGCCCTTGCCGATCAGATGGGCGGTGGCAAGATAAGCGCCGCGATGATTGTCGGGCGTGATCACCGGGATACGGCTTTCGGGGAGGCGGCGCATGACGAAGACGACCGGAACGCCTGCGGTCTCAAGGCGGCGGAACGCGCCAGGCGTGGTGCCGCGCGCCGGCGACACGACGAGCCCGGCGACACCCTGCTCCATCAGCGATTTCAGAACCTCTTCCTGGCGCACCGGGTTTTCGGCCGTATTGGCGATGAAAGGCACGACGCCGGCCGACTGGAAGACGCGCTCCATGCCGACCGCGAGCTCGGCGAAAAACGGATTGGTGAGATCGTTGATGACCATGCCGATGACGTTGGAATGGGCCTTGCGCAGATTGGCGGCGCCGCGGTTGTAGACATAGCCGACGTCCTCGATCGCCTTGCGCACCTTGAGCGCGGTTTCGGGCCGGATCAGCCCGCTGCCTTGCAGCACCAGCGATACCGTCGATTTGGACACGCCCGCCTCACGGGCGATGTCGAGTATCGTTGCCTTGGCCCGGCTGGCCATCCAGATCTGTCCTCCCGGTGGTTTCTTGTGCGATTTTATTGGAACGATCTAATCCATGCGGCGCATTTAAGTCAATCGCGTTTTTGCGAAGCCGGGAAAAAATGCGGCTCGGCGGCGCAATCCTCCAGCAAGCAGGGCTTTCGGCTACTGCGATGCAGCAATTTTCGCTGCACGAGGCAGGCGGCAAAATATTCTTGATTTGTTGGAACGTTCCATTTAATAGGCGTTGGTAAGGGAGAGAGCCATGGACATCACCTTGCCCGGGGAAGGCGCCGGCCGTGTCCGCTACCGGCTTGTCGGCCAGCCGGTGCAGCCTGTGGCCGGCGCTCGCTTCTCGCGCATCGCCTACGCCGCCGCCCATGTAGTTGCCGATCCCCTCGCCATGACCGATCCGTGGTCGAGGCCCGCGGTCGACTGGGACAAGACGATGGCGTTTCGCCGTCACCTCTGGCGGCTTGGCTTCCGTGTCGCCGAAGCGATGGACACCTCTCAGCGCGGCATGGGTTTCGACTGGGCGAATGCCAAGGAATTGATCCGCCGCTCGATCGCCGAGGCGCGCAGCGTCGAAGGCGCCGATCTTGCGTCGGGCGCCGGCACCGACCATCTGGCGCCGGGGGGCGCCAGCAGGCTAGACGATGTCATCGCGGCCTATGAAGAACAGCTCGGCTTCATCGAAGGGCTTGGCGGCAAGGCGATCATGATGGCCAGCCGGGCGCTGGCGGCGGTCGCCAAAGGCCCCGACGACTATATCGGCGTCTACGACCGCATCCTGTCCCAGGCCTCCGGCAAGGTCATCCTGCACTGGCTGGGCGACATGTTCGACCCGGCGCTGAAAGGCTACTGGGGCAGCAGCGACCTCGAAACTGCGCTGGAGACGGTGGTCGCGATCATCGAATGCCATGCCGGCAAGGTCGAAGGCATAAAGATATCGCTGCTCGATGCCGGCAAGGAGATTGCGCTCAGGGATCGGCTGCCCGAGGGCGTGCTGATGTTCACCGGCGACGATTTCAATTACCCCGAGCTGATCGCCGGCGACGGCGACAGACATTCGCACGCGCTGCTCGGCATTTTCGATGCCATCGCGCCGGTCGCCAATGCGGCGCTGGCAAAGCTGGCCGACGGCGACCGCGCGGGCTACGACGCGCTGATGGCCCCGACAGTGCCGCTGTCGCGCAAGATCTTCGAGGCGCCGACCGAATACTACAAGGCCGGCATCGTCTTCATGGCATGGCTGAACGGCCATCAGGAGCATTTTTCGATGGTCGGCGGCATGCAATCGGCGCGCGGCGTCCGTCACTATGCCGATGTCTTTCGCCTTGCCGACCAGGCAGGGTTGCTGGCCGACCCCGGGCTTGCCATTGCCAGAATGACAAGCCTGTGCGCGGTAGCGGGCGTCTGATCGCGAGCGCTACAGCGTCCGATCCAAAGGTTGCTTCGGGTGGCTTTGCGATTTGCCTTGTCTGGGCAAATCTGTATGCGGTATGCGTCCGGCAACAGAGAAGCCGATCCGGCGCTCCGCCGGCCAACTGGCATAGCTGCCGTTCTGCATTGGGGTAAGCTGATGACCTTCGACCTTCAGGGTAAGCGCGTTTTCGTGGCCGGACATCGCGGCATGGTCGGCTCGGCCATCCTGCGCCGATTGGCCGACGAGGATTGCGAGGTCCTGACCGCCTCGCGCGCCGAGATCGATCTTCTCGACCAGGCCGGCGTGCGGCGCTGGATGGCCGACCGCAAGCCGGATGCAGTGGTGATGGCGGCGGCCAAGGTTGGCGGTATCCTGGCCAACAACAGGCTTCCGGTCGATTTTCTGCAGGACAATCTCGTCATGCAGAACAATGTCATCGACAGCGCCTTCCGCAACGAGGTGCAGAAGCTGCTGTTTCTCGGTTCATCCTGCATCTATCCCAAATTCGCGGCGCAGCCGATCTCCGAGGACGCCTTGCTGACCGGGCCGCTCGAACCCACTAACGAATGGTATGCGATCGCCAAGATCGCCGGGCTGAAACTGTGCCAGGCCTATCGGCGCCAGTACGGCGTCGACTACATCTCGGCGATGCCGACCAATCTCTACGGTCCGGGCGACAATTTCGACCTCAATTCCAGCCATGTCGTGCCCGCTCTGATGCGCAAGGCGCACGAGGCCAGACGCGCCGGCCGCAAGAGCCTGGAGGTGTGGGGATCAGGCACGCCGATGCGCGAATTCCTGCATGTCGACGACGCCGCCGACGCGCTGGTCTGGTTGCTGAAGAATTATTCGGGCGACAGCCACATCAATGTCGGCTCGGGGGAAGACATCACCATTGCCGATCTTGCCCGCACCATCGTGTCGGTCGCCGGCGCCGATGCCGCAATAACATTCGATGCGACGAAGCCGGACGGCACGCCGCGCAAGCTGATGGACGTGTCGCGTCTGTTCGCCACCGGCTGGCGCCCGCGTTACTCGCTGCGCAGCGGGTTGGAACAGACCTATGCCTGGTTTCTGGAGCACGTCGAGACCGGCGATCTGCGCCTCGGTGCGGCCTGAGGCCGGTATTGGCCGGGAACATCAGTCGACGAAAAATACCGACGGCCAATTGAGGGATTATTTGGATGGTGGGCGTGACAGGGATTGAACCTGTGACCCCTGCAATGTCAATGCAGTGCTCTCCCGCTGAGCTACACGCCCATCCGAAGCCGCGCATACACCATTTTTGGTTCGGCACGTCAATAGCGGGAAAAGGGAAAGAACGCCTGGCTTGCGGCGTCGGTCAAGACGCGACAAAAAGCGCGTCAGGCGGCCTGCAGCATCTTTTCGACCTCGTTGACGAGGTCGCGCAGGTGGAACGGCTTCGATAGCACCTTGGCGTCTTTCGGCGCCTTGGAATCAGGGTTCAGCGCGACGGCGGCGAAGCCGGTGATGAACATCACCTTGAGGTCGGGATCGATCTCCGTGGCGCGTCGGGCGAGCTCGATGCCATCCATCTCGGGCATGACGATGTCGGTCAAAAGCAGCGAAAAAGGTTCCTCGCGCAGCCGCTCATAGGCGCTGGCGCCATTGTCGAAATCGCTGACCTGATAACCGGCGCGCTCCAGCGCCTTGACGAGGAACCGGCGCATGTCGTCGTCGTCTTCCGCCAGCAGAATGCGTGCCATGTTGTCCCGTCCGAATCACCCAACCGACAATGCCGTGCGGCAAGCCCGTTAACCATGCTGTATATGAGGAGGTGACGGTAAACATCAAGTGAACGTTGGCCGCACAATCCTGATTTGGCTGGCGCTTCGGCGGCTGGACATGCGGGCGGCGAGGTGGCACTTTCCCATCATGATGCATTGGTATTCCCGGGTTCGTCCAAATTGAAAACGGCAGCCGAGGATTTTTCGGTCGTTCCACCCTTCGAAATCCGATCGGGCGCCGAACAGCGCGTTCCCTTCCTCTTCAACTCGCCGCATAGCGGCCGCTACTATCCGGACCGGTTCATGGCTATGGCCAAGCTGGACCGCAACGCCATCCGCCGCTCCGAGGACTGCTATGTCGAGGAATTGTTCGGCGGCGCCGTCGCGCTCGGAGCGCCGATGCTGGCGGCAAACTTCCCGCGCGCCTATCTCGACGTCAATCGGGAGCCGTGGGAACTCGACCCGCGCATGTTCGCCGAACCGGTGCCGTCATTCTGCAACATCCGCTCGGCGCGGGTGGCCGGCGGGCTCGGCACCGTGCCCAAGCTGGTCGGCGAGGGGCTCGACATCTATTCCGGCCGCTTGCCGCTGGCGGAAGCCGTGGCGCGCATCGAAGCGGTCTACAAGCCCTATCACGAGACGCTGAAACGGCTTTTGACCAGAACCCATGCGCGCTTCGGCTACGCCGTGCTGATTGACTGCCACTCGATGCCGGCAAGCATAAGGGTCGGCGACAGCGGATTGCGGCCGGATTTCATCGTCGGCGACCGTTTCGGCATCTCGGCCGCGGCGGCGTTGACCGAGACGGCGATCGGCCTGCTCACCGGCATGGGCTACAGCGTCGCCCACAACAAGCCCTATGCCGGAGGCTTCATTACCGAGCACTATGGCCGCCCCGTGCGCCATCTGCATGCGCTGCAGATCGAGGTCAATCGCGGGCTCTACATGAATGAGCGGACGTTCCAGAGATCGGCTGGTTTCGACGCACTGGCCGACGATCTGGCGCGGTTTTCGGCCGAACTGATGGCGATGCCCGATCACAATTTCATGGATCTGCCGCTGGCCGCCGAATAGCCGCGGAATCGCGGTACCGCCGCTCATGCGGCAGCGTAAAAAAAGACCGCATCGTTTGCACGACACGGTCGAAGTCTAGGGAGGAAACGCCCAAGGAGGGCATGGACAGGAACCCCTGTCCGAGAACAAACGTATTGTGCGCTGCACAAATGTCAAGGCGCGTTCCGGCTTTTTTAATTCACTGTGAAGTGGAAACTGCATTTCCATGACGGCGGCGTTGCATTCGAGCAACAGTTGGCACCATGCGAAAGGCTCCGAACGCCCTTGTTTCGGCATAAATCCGTAGGCAAACGGGTATCTCCAAACATGCTGGAGCGGGAGAATCAGTTGGACATCAACATCGAGTTCATGCGGCGCATTGCGCGTGCCGCCGCAGCCGAGACCTTGCCGCGCTTCCGCAACCAGGGCGCGGTCACCAACAAGGAGCGCGGCAGCTTCGACCCGGTCACCGAGGCCGACCGCGAGGCCGAGCGCGCCATCCGGGCGCTGATATCAGCGCAATACCCCGATCACGGCATTCTCGGCGAGGAACATGGCAGCGAAAACATCTCCAGCCGGCATGTCTGGGTGATCGATCCGATCGATGGAACGCGCGCCTTCATTTCCGGCCTGCCGGTATGGGGCACGCTGGTCGGGCTGACGGTCGACGGCGATGCCGTCGCCGGCATGATGTCGCAGCCCTTCACCGGCGAGTTGTTCTACGCCAATGCCTCCGGCTCGCATTATGAAGGTCCCGGTGGCTCCCGAAAACTCGCTACGCGCAAGACGACGAATCTCGCCGAGGCGACGCTGTTCACCACCACGCCGGCGCTGTTCAAGGGAGACGCGCGCCTGCGCTACGACCTGTTCGAGCAACAGGTCCAGCTCGCCCGTTACGGCACCGACTGCTATGCCTTCGCGATGGTGGCGGCGGGCAGCGTCGATATCGTTGCCGATCCCGGATTGAAACCGTACGACATCGTCGCGCTGATCCCGATCATCGAGAAGGCAGGCGGCGTTGTCACCACCTTCGAAGGCGGGCCGGCGGAAAACGGCGGCGACATCCTGGCGGCGGCGACACCGGAGCTGCACGCAGCCGCGATGGCGGCGCTGCGCGGCTGAGCATCCGGTGCACCCACGCGTCTGTTTTGCGCAAATCCGACGGAAACCGCGGTACGGTCCTAAAGCAAAGCGCGTCGCGTTTGAGTGAACTCATGTGACGCGCTTGTTTTATGCATGTTATCGCAAAACCGCTGCGCGACATGCATTAGCTGTCGGCAGGCCAAGCGTCCGAGAGACGCAGGCCCCACAAAATGAGCACGAAAGAGATGAGGCCGGTCGGCGCGGACGAATACGCCACACCTTTGATCACAGCTTCCTGAAAGGCACTTCCGTGGAAGGCTCCGGCCGCCAACGGCATAGTCTCGTTGCCGGCCGCCCAGGCGCTGGCGATCACGTAGGCGGCCAGGATCGCCAAAGCCGAATAGATCAGCAGCCAGAAAGCAATCCGCGACGTCGCCGCGCCGAGATTGAGCCTAGACCATGTGAGGCCTAGAGCCAGCAAGAGAACGCCCTCCAGGGCGCTGAGCGTGTGCGCGGACAGTCCGAGCCGCGGTGCGGCGAGATACGGTATTGCAAACCCTTCGAATGACGAAAACAGCAGCAGCGCGACGCCAATCTGCAGTAGCCGATGCCCCTGACGTGACAGCGTATTCGATGCGTTCATGGTCGTTTTTCTCCCGGCGAATGGCCTCCATTCTCTTTGGCAGCAACCTAGCGCTCGATGCCTTAACGGGAATAAGGGGCTGCGCCGGACAAGCGACCCGTGCGGGCTTTGTTGGCGGGCGCCGGCGAAGCGGTCAAACAGCGTCGCCGGTTCCGGGGATGAAGGCATCGAATGCCGCAAACAACTGCTCGCGATAGAGGTCGGCTTCCTGGAGGATCTCATGGCGGGCGCCGTCGATCATCACTAGCGAGCCGACGCGCAGACGTCTCGCATAGGCTTCGACTGCCCTGGTCGAGACGACCTGGTCGGCGCCGGCGGCGATCATCAGCAAGGGCACCTGGATCTTGGCCATGAAATCCGGGTCGCTGACGATCAAGGATGCCTCGGTGGCCGCCTTCAGCCAGCGGATCGTCGGTCCGCCGAGCGCCAGCTGCGGATAGGTTTCGTAGATCAGCGTGTTGCGCCGATAGCGTTCCGGGTCGCTGGTCAGCTTGTTTATGGCGAAGGGCACCGATTCCTTGGGCCGCGGCCCCCATGCGGCATAGAGCCGGCCAAGGCCGAGAAGGCAGAACAGCGAACAGAGGCGGCGGACGGTTTTTACCGAAACCGGCAGGTCCGGCACGGTGAAGAACGGTGCGATCAGCACCATGCGGCGCACGCGGTTCGCCATCGAGGGCGCGGCGAGCAGCGCAATCACCGCGCCGGCCGAGTGGGCCAGTATGTAGTAGGGTCCTCGGCAATCGGGCAGCACGATCTCCTCGAAGAACTGCTCCAGATCGCCGGTGTAGTCGAAGAAGCTCCGGACGAAGCCGCGCTGTCGGTCGCCGATCAGCCGGTCGGAAGCGCCCTGTCCGCGCCAGTCGAGGGTTGCCACGCCAAAGCCCCGGTCGGCAAGGTTGCGAATGGTCTCGAAATACTTCTCGATGCACTCGTTGCGGCCGGTCAGGACGACGACGGTGCCCTTCATTGGGCGGGCAACCGCGGCAAACAGCCCATAGCGGATCTTCTTGCCGTCGCGCGTGGTGAAGAAGCCGCCGGCCGCGTTTTCCGGCAGCGGATTGCCCGGACTTTCCTGGAAGAGAGGGGGCTGGTGGAGAAGATCGGTCATGCGGTTTTTGGTTGGTGTCGGTGCCGGCGTGGGCGCAAGTCAGGCATAAACGCCCATGCGCCAAAAGCAAAGGAATTTGGGACGCCGGGGAGCTCGACCGCCAGGCAGCGAACAAAGTAAGGCCGGAAGCAGCCTTGGCGTGCTTCCGGCCTCTGTCGACCGGGAGGAAGGGACGTTACACCCGGTTCGGCCTCGTCGTGTCGCCTTTTTCGCGACCTGTTCGTTATCTCGAGAACAGTTTTAATGCCGCCTGGCTGAACGCTCGCCGAAGCCACGGTTCATCTGCCGTTCATCGGCATCGGGACGTGGGCCGGGACCGGTCCCGTTCGGACGCGGGAAAATCTTGAAATGCCGTCGCCGGCTTCCCAAATTTGTCATGCGGTCGCCAATGTCGGGGCCGCTGGCCCATCCGGAACGCCGTCACGGGTTTCGCACCGGCCATACGCAACCTTGTTGCTCAACAGGAGAACACACCATGCGTCACGTTGATTTTTCCCCGCTCTACCGTTCGACCGTCGGTTTTGACCGGTTGTTCACCATGCTCGATTCGCTTGCGCAGCCGGAAGGGCAGACGTATCCGCCTTACAACATCGAGCGCACGGGCGAGGATGCCTATCGCATCTCGATGGCTGTGGCCGGCTTCTCGGAAGATGAGATTTCGATCGAAGCTCACCGCAATGTGCTGACCGTCAAGGGTGAGCGCAAGGAGGAAGGCAATGGCGAAGGCTCCGAACTGCTCTATCGCGGTATCGCCAGCCGAGCCTTCGAGCGCCGCTTCCAGCTTGCCGATCACGTCGAGGTTGTCGGCGCCGCGCTGAAGAACGGCCTGCTCTTCGTCGACCTCAAGCGCAACATCCCCGAAGAGCTGAAGCCGCGCAAGATCGCGATCACCTCGGCTCCGGCCAAGGCCAAGCAGATCGAGGCCAAGACTGCGGCCTAAGCCAGGCAGCTAAACTCCGGGACGCCAACTCCCCGGGAAGAAAGGGCGGTGCAGCAATGCGCCGCTCTTTTTGCTGGTGGGCAAGGCTTGCTATCCGGCGAGCAGGTAGCCGAAACGGTCGACCTCGTCGGGCGTGGTCGCGAAGCTGGTGACAAAGCGATAGAGCGCTTCGTCTTCGCCGATGTAGCCGTCGTAGCCGAGCGGCCTGTGCCAGTCGTGGAAGGCCGCCCCTGCCGCTTGCATTCTTTCGGCCTCGGCCTTTTTCATGACCGCGAAGACCTCGTTCGCCTGCGGCAGCCAGGCCAGCCGGGCGGAAGGGGAATCTTCTATCGCCGCGGCAAGCCGTGCCGCCATCGCATTGGCGTGCCGTGCTGTGTCGAGCCACAGCCCACCCCTGAAATAAGCATCGAATTGCGCGGCGATGAAGCGCGATTTCGAGAACAGCTGGGCCGCGCGCTTACGCAAAAAGGCCAATTCCTTGGCTCGCTCGAGGTCGAACAGCACGATCGCCTCGGCGCACCAACAGCCATTCTTGGTGCCGCCGAAGGAGAGGATGTCAACGCCATGCTTCCAGGTCATTTCGGCCGGCGTCGTTTCCAGCGCGACGAGCGCATTGGCAAAGCGGGCCCCATCCATGTGCAGCGGCAGTCCATGCTGCTTTGCGATCGCCGAAATCCTGGCGATTTCGTTCAGCGTGTAGACGGTGCCGACTTCGGTCGACTGGGTGATCGAAACGGCAACCGGCCGCCCGGAATGGACGTTTTCGGGTGCGAAACGGTCCACCGCCCGTTCCAGATTGCCGGCATCGATCCTGCCGAGTGCGCCTTCGACTGTACAAAGCCGCGAACCGCCGGTGAAATATTCCGGTGCACCGCATTCGTCCTCGATGATGTGCGATTCGCGATGGCAGAAGGAAATGCCGCCTGGCTTGTTATAGGTAGTCAGCGACAGCGAATTGGCAGCGGTGCCGGTGGCGACGAAAAACACCGCGACCTCGCATTCGAAGATCTCATTGAAGCGCTGGTAAACGGTCTTGTCGAGGGCACCGTCGCCATAGGCGGTGGAGAAGCCGTCGGCATGGGCCGACAGGCCGGCAGCGATACGGGGATGGGCGCCTGCCCAATTGTCGGAAGCGAAAATCATGCGTCTGCCTATGCTGGGGAAATCGGTGCGAGCTTGGCCGCTTTCGCATGCCGGTCGCAAGGGGCAGATACCGAAAATCCGCTAAAGCCAGTGAAACGCATGAGCGTAGATGCAGCGACGGAAGGTTACGCTGACACGGCGTTCCGCGCAATTTTCTGTCGCGAAAGCTTCAAGAAATTTGTGAATCGGTCTTGTGTGCATCCAAAATTTCTGTCATAAAAATTTAGGACAGTAGTGCTGTCTTATTTTGTCGCACAAAACTGGCCGCATTGGCATATGATTGCGCCTCTGCGGCCATTGCCGCGAGCGACAGCTAGACAGTCTGGCTCCGGCCTGTACGAATACCATATGCGAACCATGCGGAAAGCCGCACGGTCGGCAAGAATTTCGCAAGACGTGCCGCAGATTGAAAGGGGAGCCACGCGCTTCCCGACGGAAACCAGCGCCCGAAGGGGACGGAACGGAGGACAGGACGATGACGGACATGACGCCATCTGCGACGAAGGCCGCGCAGACGACAGCGGCAGCCGTCAAAAATCCGTCCCTGACCAATATTCGGCGAACCAGCACCGGCTATGCTGCGCACGGCCTCTATGATCCGCGCAACGAGCATGATGCCTGCGGCGTCGGCTTCATCGTCAACATGAAGGGCGTGAAGTCGCACCAGATCGTCGAGGACGGCCTTGCCGTGCTCGAAAACCTGACGCATCGCGGCGCGGTCGGCGCCGATCCGCTGATGGGTGACGGCGCCGGCGTGCTGGTGCAGCTGCCGGACCGCTTCTTCCGCGAGGAGATGGCCAAGCAAGGGGTCGAACTGCCGAAGCCCGGCCACTACGCCGTCGGCCACGTGTTCATGCCGCGCGACCCGGAGCTGCAGGCGCATATCGAAGGCATCATCGCCGAGGTGGCGCAGCTCGAGGGCCAGCCGCTGCTCGGCTTTCGCGACGTGCCGGTCGACAATTCGTCGCTGTCGAAGGCGCCCGACATAGCCGCTTCCGAGCCGGTGCACCGGCAGGTGTTCCTGGGCCGCGGCGCCGAGATCGAGAACGACGACGATTACGAGCGGCGGCTCTACATCCTGCGCAAGGTCATTTCCGGCCGTATCCACGAAGAGACCAAAGGCGTCGACAACGGCTTCTATGTCGTCTCGATGTCGTCGCGGACCATCGTCTACAAGGGCATGTTCCTGGCCTATCAGGTCGGCGCCTACTACAAGGATCTCACCGACCCGCGTTTCGAGACGGCGCTGATCCTGGTTCACCAGCGCTTCTCGACCAACACGTTCCCGTCGTGGAAGCTGGCGCATCCCTACCGCATGGTCGCCCACAATGGCGAGATCAACACCCTGCGCGGCAACGTCAACTGGATGGCGGCGCGGCAGGCTTCGGTCGATTCCGAACTGTTCGGCAACGACATCTCGAAGCTGTGGCCGATCTCCTATGAAGGGCAGTCCGACACCGCCTGCTTCGACAATGCGCTCGAATTCCTGACGCAGGGCGGCTATTCGCTCGCCCACGCCATGATGATGCTGATCCCGGAAGCCTGGGCCGGCAACAAGCTGATGGGTCAGGACCGCAAGGCCTTCTACGAGTATCACGCAGCGCTGATGGAGCCGTGGGACGGGCCAGCGGCGGTTGCCTTCACCGACGGCCGCCAGATCGGTGCCACGCTCGACCGCAACGGGCTGCGGCCGGCGCGCTACATCGTCACCGATGACGACCGCGTCATCATGGCTTCGGAAGCCGGCGTGCTGCCAGTGCCGGAGGAAAGGATCGTCAAGAAGTGGCGGCTGCAGCCCGGCCGCATGCTGCTGATCGACCTGGACAAGGGCCGCATCGTTTCCGACGAGGAAATCAAGTCGGAGATCGCGACCAGGCATCCCTACAAGAGCTGGCTCGCCAACACACAGCTCATCCTCGAGGATCTGAACCCGGTCGAGCCGCGCGCCCTGCGCAGGGATGTCTCACTGCTCGACCGCCAGCAGGCGTTTGGCTACACCCAGGAGGACACCAAGCTGTTGATGTCGCCGATGGCGACCACCGGCCAGGAAGCCGTCGGGTCGATGGGTACCGACACGCCGATTTCGGCAATGTCGGACAGATCGAAGCTGCTCTACACCTATTTCAAGCAGAATTTCGCACAGGTCACCAATCCGCCGATCGACCCGATCCGCGAGGAGCTGGTGATGAGCCTGGTGTCCTTCATCGGGCCGCGGCCCAACATCTTCGATCTTGTCGGCAATTCGCGCCGCAAGCGGCTCGAAGTGCGCCAACCGATCCTGACGAACGGCGATCTGGAGAAGCTGCGCTCCGTCGGCCACACCGAAGACCGTTTCGACACCAAGACGATCGACATCACTTACGGTTCGAATGAAGGCGCGGCCGGCATGCAGGGCGCCATCGACCGGCTGTGCGAGCGCGCCGAGGCGGCGGTCGCAGGCGGCTACAACATCATCATCCTTTCGGACCGTCAGCTCGGGCCGGATCGCATTGCCATTCCGGCGCTGCTGGCAACGGCGGCCGTGCACCATCATTTGATCCGCAAGGGATTGCGCACCTCGGTTGGGCTCGTCGTGGAATCCGGCGAGCCGCGCGAGGTGCATCATTTCTGCTGTCTCGCCGGCTACGGCGCCGAGGCGATCAATCCCTATCTCGCTTTCGACACGCTGCTCGACATGCACAAGCGTGGCGAATTGCCAGCGGAGGTCGATGCCTACGAGGTCGTCTCCCGCTACATCAAGTCGATCGGCAAGGGCATCCTCAAGGTGATGTCCAAGATGGGCATCTCGACCTACCAGTCCTATTGCGGCGCGCAGATCTTCGACGCCATCGGGCTCAAGTCGGATTTCGTGCAGAAGTACTTCACCGGCACGGCGACGCTGATCGAAGGCGTCGGGCTGGACGAGATCGCCGCCGAAACGGTCAGCCGCCACACCGACGGCTTCGGCAACGACCCGGTGCTGCGCAACAGCCTCGAGGTCGGCGGCGAATACATGTTCCGCATGCGCGGCGAGGCCCATATCTGGTCGCCCGACGCAGTGGCGACCTTGCAGCACGCCGTGCGCCAAGGCTCGTGGGAGACGTTCAAGGACTATTCCGCCCAGATCGACAGCGAGACGGCGCAGGCGCAGACCATTCGCGGCCTGTTCAAGATCAAGCTTGCGCAAGAGACCGGGCGCAAGAAGGTCAAGCTCGACGAGGTGATGCCGGCGGCCGATATCGTCAAGCGCTTCTCGACCGGGGCGATGTCCTTCGGCTCGATCTCAAGGGAAGCGCACACGACGCTGGCGCGCGCCATGAACGCCATCGGCGGCAAGTCGAACACCGGCGAGGGCGGCGAAGAGGCCGATCGCTATCTGCCACTGCCGGGCGGCGGCAAGAACCCCGAACGCTCGGCGATCAAGCAGGTCGCCTCGGGACGCTTTGGCGTCACGGCGGAGTATCTTGTCAATTCCGACATGATGCAGATCAAGGTCGCGCAAGGGGCGAAGCCAGGCGAGGGCGGCCAGCTGCCGGGTCACAAGGTCGATGCGACCATAGCAAAGGTCAGGCACTCGACGCCGGGCGTCGGCCTGATCTCGCCGCCGCCGCATCACGACATCTATTCGATCGAGGATCTGGCGCAGCTCATCTACGACCTGAAGAACGTCAATCCGGCGGCCGACGTATCGGTCAAGCTGGTCTCGGAAGTCGGCGTCGGCACGGTTGCGGCCGGCGTCGCCAAGGCGCGTGCCGACCACATCACCATATCAGGCTATGACGGCGGCACCGGTGCCTCGCCGCTGACCTCGCTCAAGCATGCCGGCAGCCCGTGGGAGATGGGCCTTGCCGAGACGCACCAGACGCTGGTGCTCAACGGCCTCAGGTCGCGCGTCGCGCTGCAGGTCGATGGCGGCCTGCGCACCGGGCGTGACGTCATTATCGGCGCACTGCTCGGCGCCGACGAGTTCGGCTTTTCGACCGCGCCGTTGATCGCGGCCGGCTGCATCATGATGCGCAAGTGCCATCTCAACACCTGCCCCGTCGGCGTCGCGACACAGGACCCGGTGCTGCGCAAGCGCTTCAAGGGCACGCCCGAGCACGTCATCAACTTCTTCTTCTATGTGGCGGAAGAGGTGCGGGCGCTGCTTGCCGAGATGGGCTACACCCATCTCGACCAGATCATCGGCGACACCGACCTTCTGGAAAAGCGCGAGCTGATCCAGCACTGGAAGGCACGCGGGCTCGACTTCAGCAAGATGTTCTACAAGCCCGATGCGCCGCACGAGGCGGTGCACTGGACCGAGCGGCAGAAGCATCCGATCGACGACGTGCTCGACCGCAAGCTGATCGACCTCGCAAAGCCGGCGCTCGAAGCCAGGCAGCCGGTCAGTATCGAACTGCCGATCCGCAACGTCGACCGTTCGACCGGCGCCATGCTGTCGGGCGAGGTGGCAAAGCGCTTCAAGCACAAGGGCCTGCGCGAGGACACGATCTCGGTCAAGCTCACCGGCACGGCCGGCCAGTCCTTTGGCGCCTTCCTGGCGCGCGGTGTCTCGTTCGAACTGGTGGGCGCCGCCAACGACTATGTCGGCAAGGGCCTGTCGGGTGGCCGCATCGTCATCCGCCCGCCGGAGAACACGAAAATCGTTGCTGCCGAGTCCATTATTGTCGGCAATACCGTGCTCTACGGCGCAACCGAGGGCGAGGCCTATTTCTGCGGCGTTGCCGGCGAGCGTTTTGCCGTGCGCAATTCGGGTGTCGCCGCCGTCGTTGAAGGCGTCGGCGACCATGGTTGCGAATACATGACTGGCGGTATCGTCGTCGTCATCGGCCAGACCGGCCGCAACTTCGCCGCCGGCATGTCGGGCGGCGTCGCCTATGTGCTCGACGAGGCGGGTGATTTCGCCGAACGCTGCAACATGGCGATGGTCGAGCTGGAGCCGGTTCCGGAAGAGGACGACCTGATGGAAAAGCTGCTCCACCATGGCGGCGATCTCGACCATAAGGGCCGTGTCGACGTATCCGGCGATATGACCAGCCATGACGAGGAGCGGCTCTACCAGCTGATCTCCAACCACGTCCACTACACCGGCTCGGTACGAGGTCGCGAAATCCTCGACGACTGGGCGACTTTCCGGCCGAAATTCCGGAAGATCATGCCGGTCGAATACCGCCGCGCGCTGATCGAGATGGAGCGGATGCGCATGAACGTGGCGGCGGAATAGATTTGGAAATTGCCGGGAGGCCATGCGTCCCGGCAACCATCTTCATCAACAATCCTGACCTCGGACTGAAGGTTGCCACAGCTGCCTTATGAGGTTAACGGGTGCGTCGCCAGGCGTGCCTTCCGGACAGCAGGGACTGGACTATGGGCAAGGTAACAGGGTTTCTCGAGATCGACCGGCAGGTGCACAAGTACCAGCCGGCTTCCGACCGCATCCGGCATTTCCGCGAGTTCACGCTGCCGATGTCGGACAAGGAGGTCGAGAAACAGGCCGCGCGGTGCATGGATTGCGGCATTCCTTATTGCCATGGACCGACCGGCTGCCCGATCCACAACCAGATCCCGGACTGGAACGACCTCGTCTACAATGGCGACTGGGAAAACGCGATCCGCAACCTGCATTCGACCAACAATTTTCCGGAATTTACCGGCCGCATCTGCCCCGCACCTTGCGAGGAAGCCTGCACGCTGAACCTCGAGGATATTCCGGTCGCCATCAAGACCATCGAGCAGGCCATTGCCGACAAAGCCTATGAAACCGGCCATATCCGGCCCTATCCGCCGGAACGGAAGACCGGCAAGCGCGTCGCGATCATCGGCTCGGGGCCGGCAGGCATGGCGGCTGCCCAGCAACTCGGCCGCGCAGGCCATGACGTTCACGTCTATGAGCGCGAGAGCCGGCCGGGCGGGCTGATGCGCTACGGCATCCCCGATTTCAAGATCGAGAAGCATTATATCGACCGGCGCATCGAGCAGATGCAGGGCGAAGGTGTCAGCTTCCATTGTGGCGTCAATGTGGGCGTCGACAAGCCGGTCGCCGAACTGCTCGCCGAATATGACGCCGTGCTCTATTGCGGCGGCTCCGAAACGCCGCGTCCGGCCAACATCCCGGGCGACGATCTCGACGGCGTGCACGACGCCATGCCGTATCTGGTGCAGCAGAACAAGCGTATCGGCGGCGAGCCGATCCAGTCGGTGGCATGGCCGTCGCGCCCGATCGTCGCCGGCGGCCAGCACGTCGTCGTCGTCGGCGGCGGCGACACTGCCTCAGACTGCGTCGGCACCGCCTTCCGCCAGGGCGCGGTGCGCGTCACCCAGCTCGACATCCGGCCGCAGCCGCCGGAAAAGGAGGACAAGCTGTCGGTCTGGCCCTACTGGGCGACCAAGATGCGCACGTCGTCGTCGCAGGCCGAAGGCGCCGAGCGCGAATTCCAGGTGGCGACGCTTGAATTCATCGGCGAAGACGGCCAGCTGACCGGGGTCAAATGCTGCGAGGTCGACGAAAAGCGCAAGCCGATCGCGGGCACGGAATTCGTCATCCGCGCCGATCTCGCGTTCATCGCCATCGGCTTTGCCGGGCCAGCCGCTCGCGGGCCGATCTCGGAACTCGACGGGCAGATGAAGATCGTCATCGACAGCCGCCGTTCGAAGAATGTCGAGGCCAATGACCGGGACTACAGGACCAGCGTCGAAAGGCTCTATGCGGCGGGCGACGTGCGGCGCGGCCAGTCGCTGGTCGTCTGGGCGATCCGCGAGGGTCGCCAGGCGGCGCGCGCCATCGACGAGGCGCTGATGGGATCGAGCGTGCTGCCGCGCTGAGCCCGTTCCGAAGAGGTTCTGTTTACTGGCGGATCGCCGTCGTCGTATCGGATGCGGCCGCCGTCGCAGGCTGTGTCTTGGGCGGCCAGGAGAAATCGTCGGCGCGGCCCGGTGAGGCGTCGGGCGCCTTGCCCTCGACGATCAGCCTTTCGCCCGGCAAATTCTTGTCAGCTTTTGCCGGCGGGGCGGCGCCGAGAAGTTCCGAGCCGCCGTCCAGCGCCGGATCGCTGAGCAGCATCGGCACGGTGCGATCGACAGCTATCGGTGCCGCGGCAGGTGCCGGCGCCTCGACGGGAGCGCCGGCCGGGGCAGAAGCCGTCACCACGCTTCCTGGCGCGGCCAGCCCCAGGATCTTCATCAGCGGCTTTTCGGTATAGAAGGCGAGCTTGCGCTTGCCGGCCTTCGACATGTTGATGCCGTCGTCGGAGCGCAGGCGCACCGATTGGCCGTTGATGTCCGGTCCGCTGGTGATGAAGGCGCCGTTCTCGTCGACGAACCCGTCCCAGACGTCGACGAATTCGCCGCCGTGGCTTTCGGCGGACGAGCGGAAGATGTCGTTGAAGGCCAGCATGTCGGAGGTCATTTTCGAGACCCGGAAGGCCGGCATGCCGACCCACAGATACGGCACCTTGGTTGCGGCGATGGCCTTGCCGAACGCATCGGTCCGGCGCTCGTATTCCTTGGTCCAGTTTTCGGATCGCGGCTGCTCGCGTACATCGCCGACGCGCATCTGCTGCCGGTCGTTGGATCCGAGCATGACGACGACGGCTGCCGGTTTTTCGGCAGCGATCAGCGACTTGACCTGTTCTGGCCAGTTGTAGACATCGTCACGCACGAAGCCCGACGATCCGTTGGCACGGACGACGATCCTGACGCCGGTGTTTTCAGCAAACGCGGCGTCGAGCCCCTCAGCCAGCCCAGACGCCATGAAATCGCCGACCACCAGAACGACGCGTGCACCCGGCGCCTTCTCGGCCACTGGGGTTGTCGGCTCGGCCGGCGGCGGCCGGCTAACTGACCGGGGCTTTCTCAGCTTGGGCCTGGGCTTTGTTCTCTGGAATTCTCGCTGGTATTCGGGCGGCGGCTGCTCAAACCGCTCGCTTCTGCGCGGAAACAACAGGTCGCGCAGCGACCAGCCACGACTTTCCGGCTCCTGCGCCATGGCCGCGGTATGAAAGGCACTGGCGCCGCCGACCGCCAGAACGGCGATCGCCAGAACGAGGATCGGCACGCGACGAACGATTAACCGGATGCGCGCAGCCGAAACCAATCACCCTCTCCATCCCGCAACCGGCTCTAGTTCTGCCTGAGCCATTTCAGCACTTCCTTGCTCGGATACCCGTCCTGGGTCAAGCCAGCCTTTGCCTGGAAGGCCATGATGGCGGTTTTCGATCCGTCACCGATCTTGCCGTCGAACTTGCCGTCGTAATAGCCGTGCTCGGAAAGTCGCTTCTGAAGCTCCTGCCTTTCCTCGAAGGAGAGCTTGGTAAACGGTCGCTTCCAGTCCTGCACAAGCCCGCCATAGCCGGCAATTTCGTCGGCAAGAAGGCCCACGGCGAGCGCATATTTGTCGGCATTGTTGTAACGCTTGATGACCGAGAAATTCTTGATCATCAGGAAAGCCGGCCCGCCGCTGCCGCCGGGCAGCTTCAACGTCGCCTTGTCCGCACCGTTCTTGAACGGCTTGCCGTTGGCACGGCTGACCCCCAGCGCCTGCCATTGCGACAGCGACTTTGAGCCTCCGGGCAGCTTCTTGCCGTCCGGAAGGCTGACCTCATAACCCCAGGTCTTGCCTGCCTGCCAGCCGTTCTTCCTCAGCAAATTGGCGGCTGTCGCCAGTGCGTCGGGAATCGAATTCCAGATGTCGCGCTTGCCGTTGCCGTCCATATCGACCGCATAGGACTGGTAGCTGGTGGGGATGAACTGGGTATGGCCCATCGCGCCGGCCCATGAGCCGCTGAGATGGCTTTCGTCGATGTCGCCGGTCTGCAGGATCTTCAGCGCCGCGATCAGCTGGGTGCGGGCAAATTTCGCTCGCTTCGGATCGGCATAACCAAGCGTCGCCAGCGAGCGCACGACATTGCGCATGATATCATCGCGCTTGAGAGTTTCGCCGTAGTTCGATTCCATAGACCAGATGGCCAGCAGGATGTAGCGGTCGACGCCGTATCTTGCCTCGATCCTGTCCAGCCAAGGCTTCCATTTCCTTGCCATCTGCTGGCCGACGGCGACCGACTGGTCATGGACGCGGTTGTCGAAATAATCCCAGGCGGGTGCGGTGAATTCGGGTTGAGTACGGGCCTTTTCCAGTACCACCGGGTCAGCATCGTTGATGCCCTTGAATGCCTGGTCGTAGACGGAGCCGGAAACGCCGCTCGCCACGGCGGTAGCACGGAAGCTGGCGACCCATTGGCGGAAGCCGGCATCGGCAAAAGCCGGCCCGCTGGGCATGAGCAAAGCAAGCGAGAGGCTGGCGGCCGTCAGGACGCTGGTGAAGCGCCTTGCGGCGTTGCGAACGGACATCTTTTCCTCCTTCTTCATCTCAGGAAGACTATTCATCGCCGAACCCGGTTAGCATTTGGTTTACCATAGGTGCCGTGCGGGGTGAAAAGATGCGTCAATGCTTTACCAGCTGAGATTTATGACCCGCCGTTCAGTAATCCTCGATTTCGGCATGAAAATGTCTCGAATCGGGATTGCCGAACAGGCATGCAAATGGATAATTGGCACATGAAGAGAGTTCGCAAGGCAGTGTTCCCGGTTGCCGGTCTCGGCACGCGCTTTCTCCCTGCTACCAAGGCCATTCCCAAGGAAATGCTGACGGTCGTCGACAGGCCGGTCATCCAGTATGTGGTCGATGAGGCGCGCGATGCCGGGATCGAGCATTTCATCTTCGTGACCGGCCGCAACAAGGCGGTCATCGAGGATCACTTCGATGTCCAGTTCGAGCTCTACGACACGCTTGCGCAGCGCGGCAAGGACGACCAGCTCGCCCGCCTGCAGCGGCTGCAACCGGCGCCGGGGCAGACCAGCTTCACCCGCCAGCAGGTACCGCTCGGCCTTGGCCACGCCGTCTGGTGCGCGCGCGAGCTCGTCGGCGACGAGCCCTTTGCGCTGCTATTGCCCGACATGATCATGCAGTCGGAAAAAAGCTGCATGAAGGACATGGTCGAGCTTTACGCCGAGACCGGCAACAACATCGTCGCCGTGCAGGAATGCGATCCGGCCGAGGCGCACAAATACGGCATTGTCGGCCGCGGCGAGGACGCGCATCACGGTTTCCGCATCACCGGCATGGTGGAAAAGCCGAAGACCGGCACGGAGCCGTCGAACCTCTACATCAACGGGCGCTATATCCTGCAGCCGGAGATATTCAAGATACTCGAAGGTCAGGAAAAAGGCGCCGGCAACGAGATCCAGCTCACCGATGCAATGCTGAAGCTGCAGAAGCAACAGCCCTTCTACGGCTACCACTACCGCGGGCGGACGTTCGACTGCGGCTCGCCCGAAGGCTTCGTCGAGGCCAACGTTGCCTTCGCACTGTGGCGCAGAGACATGAATGCGAGCATGGCCGGTGTCATTCGCACGCTTCTCGACGAACTCGCGCCGTCAGAACGCCGCGGCATAGCCTTGTAGTTTCAACACCGGTTGCCGCGCTGATCGGCCAAAGCGCGCCGCGTTCGACCGGCCTCATGCGACGCGCTTTAGGTTCTTGTTTTAGGCAAGTCGTTATCGCAAAACCGCTGCACACTTTTGCGCGACATGCATTTAGCGCTGCAACTTCAAGCCGACGAAGATACTGTTGGCCGTGTAGTCGCGCCCAATCAGGTTGCTGGTCAGTTTTTCAGTCCTGGCGCGGGTGGTGAGCCCGGTGTAGCGGTTCAGCCACCACGTCAGCCCAGCCTCGGCGCTCAGCGTCAAATCATGATCGTCGGAGCCGGTATAGTCGCGCCATTCGAGGCCGAGAGCGGCATTTCCGGTCAGGTTGGCGCGGATCTGCCGCTCGCCGGTGAGGCTGCCGGAATAGAGCATGTCGCCGCTTTCGCCCGCATTCGTCGTGTTCTCGGCGGTCGTCTGTGCGGTGAGCCCGATCGTGGTGCCGCGTTCCGGCGACCATTTGAGATCGGCATTGACCGTCGCGCCCGAAATAGCCGGCAGGGCATCGTCGTCGATAGCTTCGCGCAGCCAGCCGACCGAGAACTCGCCGGTAAGCTTCTCGCGGAGATCGAGCTCGACGCCGGCCCGTGCGCCAAGCCTGGTCGAGGAGCGCTGGAAGCCGTTTGGATCGACGCGCAAATCATAAGCGCGCCGGCCGATCTCGATTTCGGTGAACGGGGTGATGGCAGGCGAGATCTCGTAACCGGTACGCAAAATGGCCGTGTAGAGCGTCGAGTCGCGGCCCTTCTGCGACAGCGATCCGCCCGACGAAAGCTTGGCGTCGCCAAAGATGTCGTGCTCGATCGCGCCGGTCAGCGCGAAGCGCATCTTGCCGGCATCCTTCTCGACGGCGAGACTGCCGTTCACGGTCTGGCGCACCGGCTGGCCAACGGCGCCGACGACCGCGTCCGGCGCCGAGGCCGATTCGGGCACGGCCTCATAGCCCAGCTTGGCGATGGCGCGCAGATCATTGTCGAGATCGATGTTGAGTGTGCCGTCGACGCGGCCTTGCGCCTCGTGAATGTCATAGCCGGACAAGGTTTCGCGGAAGATGCCATAGCCCTCAACCGTCGCCGAATTCTCCCTCCAGTCGGAGACGGCGTTGAAGCGCAGTGTCGTTTCCGACAGCAAGGCCGGCTTGCCGAGGCTGCTCGAATCGGCGTTTGTCGAAGACGTCAGGCCTTGCTCGAGCGTCGGCCGGATTACGAAAGAGCCGAGCTTGATGCCGGTGGCGGCGAACGGGTCGTCCTCGTTCTTTTTGTTCTGGCCTTCGATGGCTTCGGTGCGCTCGGCACCGGGGTCGAGCCTGAGCCTCTCGGCGGAATCGATGGTGACGGCACGGCGGTTGACCGTATCCTGCTCGTCTATAGCGGCGGTATCGGTGTCATCGGTCGCCGCCGCGGCTGCAGTCGCGGCTCTCTTGCGCTTCTGGCTGTCAGCGGTCTCGTCTTCGGCGTTGGCCGCATTGGCGGCGCGTGGCGTCGCGCTTGGCCGCCGTCGGGGTGGCGGAGCAGGGTTGTCGGGAAATGGGTCGCCGCTGGCCGCTGGTTGATCGAAAGTGCCGCCGGTTGTGGCCGCCTCGCCCGTGCCGTCGTCAGGCAACGCCCCTTGGCTGGCCGGGCGATAGGTAGGCAGCGGCGTATTGTCGTTGGCGGTTGCAGCAGCCTGCGCGGCTTGGGTTCCGGCTATGCTCGATTGCCTGATCTTGTACTGCTGTTCGTCCAGGATTGTCGATTCCGAAACCTCGCCGCGCAGCTCGGTTTCCTGGGCGCAAAGCAGTGCCGGCCGCGACAACGCAAAGACACTGGTTGCCAGCAGCAAAGCGCAGACCGCCTTGCCCTTTCGTCCCATTTTGTTTTGAGGCTGAAACCCGGACATCGGCACCACTGCTTGCGCGGCGCACGCGCGCCATACTTACGAAACCGTAAATGGGGATGGTTAACGGAGCGTTGAGGCATGGCCCATCAGGAGGTTCGGCACGGCAATTCCGTTGGACAGGCGCGCGCCGAAGCGCTAATCGCATCGTCCATGAACGTGAAATCCCCAGACAGGAAGCGGCATGACGGGCAGGCCGCGATTGCCTCGGCGCTGAGAACCGTGGCGACGGAGCAGGCCGGCGTCGCGGCACTGGCAGACGCTCTCGAAAACGGGCTGGCCGAGCCGTTCGCACGAGCCGTCGGCATGGTGTCGCAGATCGATGGCCGCGTCATCGTCACCGGGGTTGGCAAAAGCGGCCATATCGGCTCGAAGATCGCCGCAACGCTCGCCTCGACCGGCACGCCGGCCTTTTTCGTCCACCCTGCCGAAGCCAATCACGGCGACCTTGGCATGATCGCCAGAAACGACGCCATAATCGCGCTTTCGTGGTCGGGCGAAAGCCTTGAGCTCAAGGGCATCATCGCCTATTCGAGGCGCTTCTCGATCCCGCTGGTCGCGGTCACCGCGGGTGAAAAATCGGCTCTGGCGCGCGCGGCCGACGTTGTGCTTCTGCTGCCGCGAGCACCGGAAGCCTGCCCGCACGGGCTTGCGCCGACGACCTCGACACTATTGCAAATGGTGATGGGCGATGCGCTGGCCATCGCGCTGCTCGAGGCACGCGGCTTCACCCCGGACCATTTCCGCACGTTCCATCCCGGCGGCCAGCTCGGAGCCAACCTGACGCAGATCCGCGAGATCATGCATGTCGGCGACAGGCTGCCGCTGGTGTCGTCAGGTACCGGCATGCGCGAGGCAATCCTCGAATTGTCGCGCAAGGGGTTTGGCTGCGTGGCCGTGACTGCCGCGGACGGCAAGCTGATCGGCATCATCACCGATGGCGACATCAGGCGCCATATCGGCAGCGATCTCCTGGCAATGAGCGTCGATCAGGTGATGACCAGAGAGCCGAAAATGGCTTCGCCCGACACGCTTGTTGCGACGGCGCTGCAGACAATCAACGACTCGGCTATCACCAGCCTGATGGTGGTCGAAGGCAGGCAGCCGATCGGGCTCGTCCATCTGCACGACCTGCTGCGCATCGGTGCTGCCTAGCGGGTTCCTAGACCGCCTCGACCGTCAGTTCCAGGTCGGTATCAGCGGCGCCCGTCACGCGCACTTGCGTGCCGGCCGGCAGGTCAGGGCCGGAGACGCGCCACAACGTGTCGCCCAGCTTTATGCGGCCGCGCCCGTCCTTGATCGGCTCGGCAAGGGTCGCCGTCCGGCCGACCATCTGTGCGCCGCGACGGTTGAGCAGGGGCTGGTCGGTTTCATCATGGCGCCCGCCCACCAGCCGCTTTCCGACATAGGCCGAGACCAGCGACAGCGCGAGGAAGGCGAGGACCTGGATCTGCCAGGTCCAGAAACCGGCATCCCAGACGAGCAGTGAGACGACGCCGATCAACAGCGCGGCAATGCCGATCCACAGCATGAAAATGCCCGGCGCGATGACCTCCATTACCAGCAGGACGAAGCCGAGGACCATCCAGCTCCACGGGCCGAGTTCAGAAACAATGCGGCCGAGCATGGCTGTGGCCTCAGGTTTCGCTCGGACGAACGACCGGCGGGCGGGCGGCCTGTCGTGCGGCACCGGCGGTGCCTTCGCTTCGGAAAACTTCCTTGGCGATTTCGCCAATACCGCCGAGCGTGCCGATCAGCGATGAGGCCTCCATCGGCATCAGCACGAGCTTGCTGTTTGTCGCTGAGCCGATCCTGGTCAGCGCTTCGGTGTATTTCAGCGCGACGAAGTAGTTGAGCGCCTGCACGTCGCCTTTGGAAATCGCCTCCGACACCACCTGCGTGGCGCGTGCTTCAGCCTCGGCCGAGCGCTCGCGCGCCTCGGCATCGCGGAAGGCGGCTTCCTTGCGGCCTTCGGCCTCCAGGATCTGCGATTGCTTGAGGCCTTCGGCGGCGAGGATCTGCGCGCGCTTATTGCGCTCGGCCATCATCTGTCGGCCCATCGATTCGACGAGATTGGCCGGCGGGTTGATGTCCTTGATCTCGACACGAGTGATCTTGATGCCCCAGGGATGCGCCGCCTCGTCAACGACGCGCAGCAGGCGCTCGTTGATGGCGTCGCGGTTCGACAAAAGTTCGTCGAGGTCCATCGAGCCCATCACGGTGCGGATGTTGGTCATCGTGAGATTGAGAATCGCATTCTGCAGGCCGGAGACCTGGTAGGCGGCCTGCGCCGCGTTGAGCACCTGATAGAAGGCGATGCCATCGACTGCAACGGTGGCATTGTCGCGGGTGATGATCTCCTGCGTCGGTACGTCGAGCACCTGCTCCATCATGTTCATCTTGGCGCCGACACGGTCGACGAAAGGCACGATCAGGTTGAGGCCCGGGTTCAATGTCTTGGTGTAACGGCCAAAACGTTCGACGGTATAATTATAGCCTTGCGGAATTGTTCGGATGCCCTTGATAAGCACCAGCACGACAAGGGCGACAAGAACAAGAAGCGCGATATCAAAACCACTGAAACCCATTTGGCTCTCCCCTCAAAGGCCGGCCATGTTGGATATTCCACGCGACCGATTCCACCAAACACTTAAGTGTGTTTCAGCAATGTTACAATCAGGTGATCACGGATTGCGGGTGCATAGACGGGTGATCTGTTCAGGCCCAGCCGGACAGCTCGCGCCGCACCATCGCCTCGATCACCGCCATGCCCTCGGCACTGTCGTTGAGGCAAGGGATGTGTGCGAACTTTTCGCCGCCGGCATGATGGAAGGTCTCGGACGCTTCCCTGCCGATCTCGTCCAGCGTCTCGATGCAGTCGACGGAAAATCCTGGATTGACGATGGCGACCGATTTCACGCCTTCGCGCCCTAGTCTTTCGACCGTCTTGTCGGTGTAGGGCTGCAGCCACTCCTGCGCGCCGAAGCGCGACTGGAAGGTGGTAATCAGCTTGTTTTCATCCCAGCCGAGCTTTTCGCGCAGCAGTCGGGTCGTCTCGAGGCAATGGGCCTGGTAGGGGTCGCCCTTGTCGGAATAGGGTTTCGGAATGCCGTGATAGGAAGCAATGACAATTTCCGGTTCGAATCCGAGGCTCGCCAGATGCTTTTCGACCGAACGGGCGAGCGCCTCGATATAGGCCGGC
The DNA here is from genome assembly GCF_040321335.1 of Mesorhizobium sp. M0437. NCBI lineage: Bacteria > Pseudomonadati > Pseudomonadota > Alphaproteobacteria > Hyphomicrobiales > Phyllobacteriaceae > Mesorhizobium > Mesorhizobium sp. M0437. The sequence continues at coordinate 56,852 of NZ_JAMYRK010000010.1, read as the reverse complement.
TCGTTGTAATAGGGTGGCACGCTGCGAATGGCCGGGGCGCGGCGCATCTTCATCAGCGCGCGAAACAGCTGGTCGTTGGCAGTCGCAGTCGTCGTCGCCGAATATTGCGGATAGAGCGGGAAAGACAGGATGCGGTCGCAGCCTTGCTCGACCAGTCTCTCGGCCACGCTCTCGGTCGAAGGGTTGCCGTAGCGCATCGCCCAGTCGACGACGACATTGGGTAGCTCGCCGAGCGCGAGCCCGAGCTTCTCGGCCTGGGCGCGGGTGTAGGTTCGCAGCGGCGACTCGTTGCGCTCCCGGTTCCATATCCTGGCATAGTTGGCCCCTGATTTCTTCGGCCGGGTGGTGAGGACCACGCCGTAGAGGATCGGATACCAGATCGCCTTGTTGAGCTCGATGACGCGCGGATCGGACAGGAACTCCCGGAGGTAGCGCCACATCGGCTTGAAGCCGGTGCCGTCCGGGGTGCCGAGATTGATCAGCATGACACCGACCTTGCCGGTCCTGACCAGAGGGCGCCCTGCCGACGGCGAGGCGGCAGTCTTCTCGGCGTTGATTTCAGCAGGGTTGGCAAGCGTCATGAGGTTCTCCAACACCGCGAACCAACGGTGCCGCGGCGAAAGTAGCGATGCCGCGCCGGTTTTCAAATGCTGCGTCTGGGCGCACCTTATCCCAGAAATGCAACACCCGCCCGGTCTGCCGGGCGGGTGCATTGCGTTCCTGCGGCCGGATTACTTTGAGGCCGCCGGGATCGTCAAGGTTGCGCCGACCGGAAGGCGGCGTGGCTCGTAGGCTTTGTTGGCATCGGAGACTATTTTCCATTTGGTGCCGTCGCCATAAGCCTTCACCGCGAGATCCCAATAGGTATCGCCGGCGACGATTACATGGCTGCTTTCGGCCGGTGCCGGCTCAGCCGGAGCAGGGGTCGCCGGAGCCGGTGTGGCTGGAGCCGCAGGTGCCGCCGGCTGGGCCGGCTCGGCGGGTGCGGGTGCCGGCGCTGTTTCAGCCGGGACGGCCGGCGGCGTCTTGGAAATGTCGCCGGAGCCGGCCGGCATTTCGGGCATTGCCGGCTCAACGGGCTTTGCCGGCGCAGCCTCAGCAGGTTTTGGCAGTTCGGCAGGGTTGGCAGGTTCTGCGGCCGGGGCCACGGTCGCGGCGATCTCGGTGATGCGGCCGTCGAGCTTCGGCGTATAGGGCCGGTGCGCGCCTAGGTAGTCGGCGACGACCTGTTCCAGCCCCGGGCCGTAATCATAGGCGTTCTTGGCCTTCTCGGCGAACACCTTGTAGCCGTCGCCGCCCTGGCGGACATAGTTGTTGGTGGCGACCAGGTAATCCTTGTCCGGCTTAATCGGCGTCCAGGCGCCGCCTTCCATGACCTCGACCGATTTGACGCGTCCGTTAGGCGGCGCTGATTTGTCGAACGCATATTTCAGGCCGGCAACCTGCGGGAAGCGCCCGGCGCCGTCCTCGACCTGGCTGAGGCCGCTTTCGAGGCCGGCAACCAAATCCTTGCCGGAGATCTGGAAGGTCGCCAGCGTGTTCTGAAACGGCAGGACGGTGAGAACCTCGCCCATGGTGACGGTGCCCTGGTCGATGGAGGCGCGCAAGCCGCCGCCATTCGAGATGACGATCTCGACACCTTGGCCCTTGACCCGGTCGAGGACGGCGTCGGAGACCAGATTGCCCATCTCGCATTCGCGGGCGCGGCAGTTTTCGCGACTGCCGTCGATCGCCTTGGTGGTCTCGGCGACTTCCTTGTTCTTCAAGGCCTCGATCGGCGCGCCGAGTTCCTTGATGCGGGCAAGCACGGCGGGGTCGGGCGTGATCGATTTGTCGAGATGGATGGGATCGCCGCTTGCCTCCTTGACGACGCCGTTGTCGTCGAACACGACCTTGAACTCGCCGAGATATTTCGAATAGGACGCCGCCTGGACGACCGGCACTTTGTAACCGTCCGGATTGTCGACCATCGTCGGATATGGGCCTTCCGCCTTAGGGTCGGTGTTGGACAGCAGCGAATGGCTGTGGCCGCCGACCACCACGTCGATCCCGGGGATCTTGGCGATCACGTCGCGCTCGCGCTTGTAGCCGATATGGGTGACCGCGATGATCTTGTTGACGCCCTCTCGCTTCAGTTTCTCGACCTCAGCGGTGATCGACTTGACGTCGTCTTCGATGGCAATGTTCGGGCCAGGGGTGGCAAGCTCCGGCGTGTCGTTGGTGACCGCGCCGACGATGCCGATCTTCTGGCCGCCGACCTCGACCACGATCGACGGCTTGACGCGGTCGCCGAGCTTGGATTGCGCATTGGCCTTCACATTGGCGCCGAGCATCGGAAACTGGATCATGTCGAGAAACGGCGCCAGCGCCGACTCGCCATCGTCGAACTCATGGTTGCCGAGAGCCTCGGCATCGAATTTCATCTGGTTGAGGAATTCGCCTTCGGTCTTGCCTTTGTAGGTCGTGTAGAAGAGCGAGCCCTGGAAATTGTCGCCGGCGCTGAGCAGCAGCACGTTCTGGCCTTCCAGCTTCTTGCGCTCCTGCGCGATCGCGGTGACCAGGCGGGCGGCGCCGCCGACGCATTCGCCCTTGGTCTCCTCCTCGGCCGAGCAGGTCGATTCGTACTTGTTGTTGCTCTCGATGCGGCTATGCCAGTCGTTGATGTGCAGGATGTTGAGCGTATAGTCGGCAAAGGATACCCCTGCCGACAGGCCAAGCGCCGATGCCGACAGCGCGGCGATGGCAGCAATCTTCTTCATTCTCGTCTCCCGGATAACTTGACCAGAGGCGTTTAACGCTCTTGTTTGACTGGGTTGGGCTATGTTCACATCGCGTTTCAGTCGATGCAAGCGGAAATCGGCATCAGCTTTGCCGGCGTAAGAAGACGGCGGCTTGAAGCCGCCGTCTTGTGCAAAGTCAATTCGGAATCGAATTTCAGGTGCGCCTGGTCAGCACAAAATTCTGCCCGCTCGCGCTGGTGCAATTGAGCTGGCTGGTGGAGACCATCAGGCAGTTGAAGCTGATTGGCGTCTGGCGGATCAGCGAAGTGCCATGGATCTCGACCGAGGTGCCGCCGGTCATGGTGTAGCTGCCATCGGCAAGCTTCTGGCCGGTGTCGGTTGCGACGGTCGCGAAGCTGCCGCCCTTGAAGGTGGACAAGCCCGTGCCCTGCGCGTCGATCCAGGAGCCTTCAACCCCCTTGGCCGTGATCACCGGCGGCTCGCCTGGGCCGGTTGTCGTGCAGGCCGCCAACGCGACCGTAGCGGCCGCGGCAATGCCAGCCGAAAGCAGTCTTTGCGCAATCGTCATCTTCAAGATCCTCTCCTCTCGCATCGGCCCGAAAATCGATCCGATTTTCGGAAAGCACGATGCGCACATTCAAAGTGCTAGAGCGTACTTTGTGCGTCCAAATGGACGCACGTGGCTCTAGGCCGCCCCTCTTCAATCGCCCGATTTCCGGGCGATTGCAAGCTGGCCGAGTGTCGAGGCAACGCTGCTATCGAACGAGGATGTTGCGGAATTGCCACGGGTCTTTGGTATCGAGATCCTCGGGAAACAGACCAGGCCGATTGTCGAGCGGTGTCCAGTCGGTATAATAGCTCCTGACCGGCCCGAGATAGGGGCCCTGCACGTCGAGGCAGCGCTTGTAATCCATCTCGTCGGCCTCGACGATGCCGGCCTCGGGATTTTCCAGCGCCCAGACCATGCCGGCCAGCACCGCCGACGTGACCTGCATGCCGGTGGCGTTCTGATAGGGCGCCAGCTTGCGCGCCTCGGCCAGCGACAGCTGCGAGCCGTACCAGTAGGCGTTCTTGGCGTGGCCGTAGAGCAGCACGCCGAGTTCGTCGACGCCATCGACCAGTTCATTTTCGTCGAGCACGTGATGCACGGGCTGAGCCTTGCCGGCGACACCGAACATCTCGTGCAGCGACAGCACTGCGTCGTTGCAGGGATGATAGGCGTAATGGCAGGTCGGCCGGTATTGCACCTTGCCCTTCTTGCCGCGCAGCGTGAAAAAATCGGCAATCGAGATCGCTTCGTTGTGTGTCACCAGGAAACCGTATTGCGGGCCGGGCGTCGGACACCACGTGCGCACGCGTGTATTGGCGCCGGGCTGCTCCAGATAGATCGCGGCCTTCGAACCGTTCTTGTGGCTTTTGGCGTTCTTCGGCATCCACGCCTCATGCGTGCCCCAGCCGAGCTCGGCCGGCTGCAGCCCTTCCGAAATGAAGCCTTCGACCGACCAGGTGTTCCAGAACACGTTCATCGGCTTGGGCTTCTTGGTGCGCTGGGTGTCGCGCTCGGCGATATGGATGCCCTTGACGCCGGCCTTCTTCATCAGCCTGGCCCAGCCTTCGCGATCGTGCTGCGCGGGTTCCGAGAAATCGAGCCCAAGATCTGTGGCGAGATTGACCAGTGCCTGCTTGACGAACCACGAGACCATGCCCGGATTGGCGCCGCAGCACGAGATCGCCGTGGTGCCGCCCGGGTTCTTCGCGATTTCAGTACGTACGGTCTCGCGCAGCGCATAGTTGGTGCGTGAGGCGTTGTCGGCCTTCTCGTCGAAATAAAAGCCGAGCCAGGGTTCGACCACCGTGTCGATATAGAGGACGCCAAGCTTGCGGCAGAGCTTCATCAGCTCAAGCGAGGAAGTGTCGACCGACAGGTTGACGCAAAAGCCCTGGCCGCCGCCATTGGTCAAAAGTGGTGTCAGCAGCTTCTTGTAGTTCTTTTTGGTCACCGCATCCTGCATGAAAGTGATGCCGCGCTCGTCGAGCAATTTACGGTCGGTGTCGCGCGGGTCGATGACCGTCATGCGCGACTTGTCGAATTTGAAATGGCGCTCGATCAGCGGCAGCGTTCCCCGTCCGATCGAGCCGAAGCCGATCATCACTACAGGGCCGGTGATCTCACCGTAAACGGGCCAGTTTTCATTCGCCATTTATCGATTACTCCCTCAAAAAACGCTTCGGAACAGCGGCTTGGCCGCGGCGCGACAAACCATAGATCATTGTCACAATAAAGCGAAAAGCGGACGGCCGGCCTCACGCCGCGCCATCCCGGCTACGGCTCGACTAGTCTTGCGAATGCAGGCTTGAAGAGGTCACGTGCCTCGGAGACCGGCAGTTCCAGCAGATCGTCGGCGCAGGCCTGGATGGCATGCGGCAGGGTCTGGAGCCCGAAAACCAGAACCTGCTTGTCGCCCTCACGCCAGAGGCTGACCGCTAGATATTCGCCGATGAGATCGTCAATGCCGCATTCGGCTTCGTGATCGATATCGGTCTGATCGATCGGTTTCTTGCGCCGCTGCTTGACGAAGGAGGCCAGGGAAGGACCGGGCTTGCCATCCACCGTATCCGAGAAAATGTCCTGAAGGCCAAGCAGGACGCCGCGCCGCACATCCATGATGTAGGCGTCCGAATAGTTGGTCGGATGCGCTCCGCCGCAGAAGATGCTGCCGGACTCCCGCCAGCTCATCAGCCGCGGAGTCAGCGACGTCACTTCGAATGTGCTGTCCTCATAGCCGCCGAGCGTGCCGCCGTTCATACCGTCAATTGGCCCGCCTTCGTTGAAACCGGCATATTGCGCCGCCACGCAGCCCAGTGCGCCGATGTTTGCGCGCCAGTGCCTCTCTTGCAGCAGAGCATTCGCGGCCTCGATCGGAACGTCGCCGGACAGTTCGACAATGCGCGGCGTGGCAAACCTGGTGCGGGGGTCGACGACATAGCGGTAGGTTGCGTCCGGCCAACCAGTCGTCTTGCCGTTATCGAGCTGAGTGTCCATCCGCAGATAGTCATAAGGGGACGTTTCCATAGTGAGCGGCGTGTCATTGGCGAAGAACTTCATGAAGCTGAAATCGTAGAGATCGAGCGGGGTGCTGGGCTCGTTCCCGGTCACTTGCCGACTTGCGACCCGTTCCAATCTGAGCGGCAGCGCCTTCTTTCCGTTCCAGCTGCCTTCAAGGGTCTTGCCGTTACTGGATGAGGCCAGGCGCCACACGGCGGCAATCGGCGCGGCCTTTCCGTCATCGCAATTGTCGGTGCCGCATGCCTCCTCCTCGGCCAGTTCGAACTTGCTGCCCCTTTGAGACCGGGCCTGCAGCGGGATGTCAACGCCCTTCGAGCGGTAGAAATAGCGGCCGGCCAGCGGGCCGCCGGGCGCCACGGGGTCGCCGGTGAATTCGACGACGATATCGGCCTTTCCAAGCTTGCCGGCATAAGTCACCGGCTCCGCCTCGGCTGCTGTCGACAGTACCAGGATCGCGGCCATTAACGTGACCGGCCTGCTAAGATGCTGGATCATTGTTCCCCCCAGCGATCATTTTCAGTGTTCCCACCAGCCGGTCACGGTCGGCGGTCATCCCCTTGTAGTCGAGTTGTGCCTCGTCCAGCGCCAGAAGTTGTTCGGCCAAGGACGCCGCGAGCGCCGCGCGGTCGGGGTGGCGTTCCAGCACGGCGAGCGGGTCGAGATGGATGCGGATGGTGAAGAGTACGTCGCCCGAAACGGGGAGCTTTCTCAGCGTCTGCCGCTCGACGCGGATAAAGGCATGGGCGTCGATGTCGCCATCCGGGAATCTCGACGGGCGACTGCTGGCGCGGTCGATGCGTTCGAGGTTGGAGAGCGGATGGTAGAGCGCGTCGCCCGCCTGGATCGACCAGTTGTAGCGCTCGACGGCTTGGCCCTGGAGGCCGTCGAACATGCGGTTGATGAGATCGGCCGGGCGTGTGCCCGGGCCGAAACCCGGTACCGGCGCGTGGATCTGCTGCAGCGGCTTGCCGAATTTTTCGATCAGCGACCATGACGACGGGAAGCAGAGCGAGCCGGCCGCCAGACGCCAGCCGCTCTCGTCGCGACGCATCAGGATCAAATCCTCCTGGACGAGCAACGAGGCCGCGACAAGCGGCGCATCGCTGAAAGAAGCTGAGGTGCCTGAGCCCTCGAGATTGTCGATGCCGCCGATCACCTCGATCGCATTGTCGGTACGCCTGTGGGTCTCAGGAAAGTTCGCCGCCAGATGCGCACCGAGCAGATCGAGCACTTCGCGCTGAGCGTCGCGCGTTGTTTGCTCCTCGACAAAAACCTTGCCGGGAATTTCCGCATAAAGCCGGCGTTTCTCGGCAAGATAGGGCACCAGATATTCGTCGACCTCGATCCAGCTATCGAGATTGAGCGGCTTCAGCCCGATGGTGAACAGTTTCGACGAGCCGTCATAGGGTGTGTGGGTCGGCGGGCGGAAGCTCATGCCTCTTTGTAGGCTTCCAGTGCGGCGGCGGCCATTCTCGCCGTGAATTCGGTGATTTCGTAATCGGCGGCACCTGCCTTGGCGAAGGGATCGTCCGCCAGTCTGGCTTCGAGCACTTCGCGTGGACCACGCGCGATGATGATGCCGCCGGTCCTTGGCCGCTTTGGCCCGGAGGCGACAAAGATACCTTGCGCATAGCAGGCCTTCAGCCACTCGACATGCGCTTGCTGCAGGCGGTCGATCTCGGTCAGCGGCACCTTGTAGTTCAGCGAAACCACGAACATTGTTGTCTCCAGATGCTTCAGCCCAGCCGCGCCGGGATCAATCCGCGCAGCGAGTTGCCGACGAACAGCGCCTTGGCCGATTTCAGTTCGTTCCACGTGTAGACCGCTTCACCGGCGCGGCCTTGATCCAGCAGTTCGCCGCGCAGGACGCCAGGCAGCAGGCCGCAATCGAGCCGCGGCGTGGCCAGCACGCCGTCGCCGAAATCGGCAAAGACATTAGTGATCGTGCCCTCGCAGATTTCGCCGCGCTCATTGGCGAGCAGCACCTCGTCGGCGCGCCCGGCGAGATATTCGGCGCGCGCGCGCGTATAGGTTTGTCGGCGGCTGGTCTTGTGGCGCAGCAGCATATCGCTCGAATCAAGCCGCACGCGCGCCAGCTGCAGGGTCCAGACCTTGTCTGCGGCGAGCGGCTCGTAGGGCTGCACCGACACCGCCATTTCGCCCTTGCGCGACAGGACGAGGCGGGTGCGCAACGCGATCTGTTGGTGGCCGACCGCATTCATCAGCGCTTCGCCGACCCTTGTCGGATCGCAGGCGAAACCGAGTTCGCTTGCCGAGCCGTAAAGCCGCGCGAGATGGCGGTCGAAACGGAGGAAACCCGAGCCGGGTTCCCAGCGCATTGTTTCGATCAGTTCGAAATCGGCAGTGTTCCCGTCGCGAAACGGGCTTTCAGCAGACACTCCTGGTACTCCTCTTCGGCTGTCGAATCGAAGACGACGCCACCGCCGACATTGTAGACCGCCTCGCCATTGGCAAAGAGCGAGATGGTGCGGATCGCCACCGAAAAGCGCATCCGGCCGCCGGGCGCGATCCAGCCTATGGCGCCGCAATAGACATCGCGCGGGCCACTTTCCAGCTCGCGCAGGATCTCCATGGCGCGGATCTTCGGTGCGCCGGTAATCGAGCCGCAGGGGAACAGCGCGGCGAAAATCTGATGGATGGCGAGGCCGGGCAAGAGTTTCGCCCGCACGCGGCTCACCATCTGGTGGACGGTCGGGTAGCTCTCGATGCGGAAAAGCTCCGGCACATCGAGCGTGCCAACCTCGCTGATCAGTGAGATGTCGTTGCGCAGGAGATCGACGATCATCCGGTTCTCGGCCTGGTTCTTCTCGTCGTTGCGCAAGAACGCTTTCAGGCGATCGTCCTCGGCTTTTGTTGCGCCGCGCGGCGCGGTGCCCTTCATCGGATGCGTCTCGATCATGCCTTCCGCGTCCACCTCGAAGAACAGTTCGGGCGAACGCGACAAGACGATCGGATCGCCGAGCGCGACCAGCGCCCCATACTTCACCGGCTGGCGTTCGGTCAGCGCGTTGAAGGCGACCAGCGGGTCGCCCGACCACTGCGCATGGACCGGAAAGGTCAGATTGCCCTGGTAGCAGTCGCCCTTGCGGATGTGGTCATGCAGCCTGGCAAAGCGTTTGGCGTAGTCGTCCGAAGACCAGGCTGCCTTGGCGTCGAAGATTGGGCCGTTGCTGGCCGGCGGATCGCCTGGCGCGACCGTCTGCTCGACCGGCGCATCGAACACGCCGAGGCAAAAAAGCGGGGCGCGGCGGCCGGCCGGCAGCAGCGGAACGAGCTTGGGTTCGAGCAGGTAACCGGCCTCGTAGGAGAAATAACCGGCCAGCCATTTGCCGCCGTCATGTGCAGCCTGCGCGGCTTCCAGCGCCGGTAAAAAATCCGCCTCGCCATGCGCTGCGATTATCTCGGCCGGCCGGTCGAAAACGAGCTGCCGCGCGGTCTCGTCGTTCCTGAAAATTGCAAAGGGCAGGGGCAGGGACATAAGGCTCGGATGCTGCGGTCACCAGCGATCGATCTATATGGGGGCTCGACCGTGCGCAATCGAGGGAACGGCGTCTCAAGACGCAAAGGCGCGGCGGGCAAAAACAAAAGCGGCGCCCGAGAGCGCCGCCTTGTTCCCGATGCCGCCTTGCGATGGATCAGGTGTTGCTGGCTTCTCCCGCGGTCGGGAAGCGGCGCGCAAATTCCTTTTCGTCGCCGGCGGCAAGCAGTTTCGCCTGCTCGATCCAGCGTTCACGTTCGATGCGGCCGTCGAAATTCAACGTCGTCTCGATCCGCTTGACATCGTCGGGTGTCCAGGCGGCGATCTGGGCATAGGTCGTGACCCCAAGCCCTTTGAGCAGCCGCTCGTTGGTCGGGCCGATGCCGATCAGGCGACGCAGGTCGTTGGCTTTGCCTGGGGCAATAGCTGTTGCCTTGCCGGTCGCGGCTTTCTTTGCCGCCGGCGCGGCCTTGCTTGCCGCCGGCGCAGCCTTGCTTGCCGTCGGCGCGACGCTCGCTTTCGATGCAGGCGGTTTCGGCGTTGCCGTTTTCGCGGCACTTGCGCGTGGCGCGGTCGCGGCCTTCGCCGTTGCAGATTTCTTCGGCGCCGGTTTGGCTGGTGCGGATGTCGAAATCAGGGTTGACGGCGCCTGCATCGCCGCCTTGGTCGCACCGGCATTGGCGGCTGGCGCCTTGGCTGTTGCCGCCTTCGCGGTTGGCGCCTGGGTGGTTTTCGCCTCGCCCAGCCGGCGTTCGAGATCGGCGCGGGCGCGGCCGCATGCATCCAACTCACCGGTCAGACGGTCGCTATCGGCCCGCAATCTGTCGCGTTCGCTGCGCGTGCGGTCTAGATCGCCGCGCAAACTGTCGAGTTCGCCACGCAGGCGTCCCCAAATGAACCAGCCAACCAACACACCTACCAGGAACGCCAGGAGCATGTAGAAAAAAGTGCCCATTGTCTTTCTCTCTCCAGTCCGATCCGTCCGCCCTGGCCTGTAGAGCCATGACCTCGGCGAAGGACCATTCGATGGTGGTTCCGCAATTTGCAGAACAGCCGGCTTCGATCGAGCTGTCGGCGACCGGTTTGCCCCTGGCCAACAACCGTTGTCGCATCCGCCGACACGCCATGGCCGGTCGGGATTTTCCGACCGGATCCATTCGTGCCCGGCTGAGCTTGAGGGCGGACGCTATCATACAGCTTACGGGAATCTAACGGAAAACTTCCATGGAAAGTTATTTAAGAACAAATAACCAAGACAAGAATAGACCATCGCCAATATGCGTTGCTGCTAAACTGTTCTGGAAAACCCGGTCATCCGGTGTTGCGCATCGCCCAGTGTTGCGCATCACTTGTCCAGTGTTTCCAGCTCGTCGATCAGTCCGCTGATCACGCCAAGCCCGATCTGCCAGAAGGCAGGGTCGGCCGCGTCGAGGCCGAACGGCGCTAGAAGCTCGGAATGATGCTTGGTGCCGCCGGCGCGCAGCATGGCAAAATATTTCTCCTGAAAGCCGCGCTCGGCGTTCTGGTAGACCGCGTAGAGCGAGTTCACCAGGCAATCGCCGAATGCGTAGGCATAGACGTAGAAAGGCGAGTGGATGAAGTGCGGGATATAGGTCCAGAAAACCTCGTACCCTTCGCGCAGCTTGATCGCCGGCCCGAGGCTTTCCGCCTGCACTTCCAACCAGAACTGGCCGAGCTTGTCGGAGGTCAGTTCGCCGCTCCTGCGCTCGGCATGCACCTTGCGCTCGAACTCGTAGAAGGCGATCTGGCGCACGACCGTGTTGATCATGTCCTCGACCTTCTGGGCGAGCATGGCCTTGCGTTCGCGCTTGTCGGTGGTCTGCTCGAGCAGCGAGCGGAAGGTCAGCATTTCGCCAAACACCGATGCGGTTTCGGCCAGCGTCAGCGGCGTCGATGCCATCAGGGCGCCCTGGCCGCCGGCCAGCACCTGGTGCACGCCGTGGCCGAGTTCGTGCGCCAGCGTCATCACATCGCGCGGCTTGCCCATGTAGTTGAGCAGCACATAGGGATGCGCCGAAGGCACGGTCGGATGGGCGAAGGCGCCAGGCGACTTGCCGGGTCTCACCGGTGCATCGATCCAGTTGCGGTCGAAGAAAGTTCTGGCGATCTCCGCCATGTCGGGCGAAAAGCGCTGGTAGGCGGAAAGCACGGTGTTCTTGGCCTCGTCCCAGCCGATGACCGCCTGTGGGGTCGCGGGCAATGGCGCATTGCGGTCCCAGTGGTTCATCACCTCCATGCCGAGCCAGCGCGCCTTCATCGCGTAATAGCGATGCGACAGGCGTGGATAGGCGTCGCGAACCGCGGCGGCGAGCGCATCCACCACGCTGCGTTCGACGCGATTGGCGAGATGGCGGGAATCGGCAATGTCCTCGAAGCCGCGCCAGCGGTCGGAGATCTCCTTGTCCTTGGCCAGCGTGTTGGTGACCAGCGTAAAGACGCGCAAATTCTTGCGGAAGGTCGTGGCCAGCGCCTCGGACGCCCGGCGGCGCACCTCGCTGTCTGCGTCCTGCAGGCGATTGAGCGCCGGCTCCAGCGTCAGCTCCTCGCCGTCGACGTCGAAGCGCAAATCGGTCATCGTCTCGTCGAACAGGCGGTTCCAGGCCCCGCGCCCGGTGATCGATTTTTCATGGAAGAGCTGCTCTATGCGGTCTTCGAGCTGATAGGGCTTATCCTTGCGCAGATCGAGCACCCAGGGCCGGTAATGGGCGAAGGCCGTATCGGCGGCGAGTGCGGTTTCGATCGCACCATCGTCGATGAGATTCAGCTCGAGCGCGAAAAACAGCAGGTGCGCGCTGGCATCGGTCATCTTTTCCTGGATGTCGCCATAGAGCTTGGCGCGCTGCGGATCCGACGTGTTGCCGGCATAGACAAGCCCGGCATAGGAGACGATGCGGCCGATCAGCTCCTCCAGCACTTCATAGACCTGAAGCGCCTCGCCAAGCCTGCCGGCGCCGCCACGCCCGGCCTCGGCGGCGAGCGTGCCTTTCCAACGGCTCTCGAAGGCGATGGCATCGGCGGCGGCCTTGGCGATGTCGCGCTTCAACTCGGGCGCCTCCATGCCCGAATAGAGATCGGCCAGATTCCATTCCGGCAGGTCGCCAAGCTCCGCCACGCCCTGACCGGGCGCCGCCGCCAGCTTTCGAGCAAAAACCATGCGCATTGCCGATCCTTCCAGACACAAAAATTCGAGGAAACGAGAAGCCGGTCAAATCCTAAGGAATTCATTCACCGGGTTTTTTGAAAGCTTATTTAGAACCCTGTGCCAAGATGATCCATAGGGCGCATTCTCGGGCGGGCACGGTCGGATCAGTCATGGCAGCTTCCATACTCATAGTCGATGACGATCCCGTGCAGCGCAGGCTGCTCGAGGCGGCGGTGACGAAATTCGGCCACACCGCGATCGTCGCCGATGGCGGCGAGGCCGGTCTCGATCTCGTCGACGGACCCAATGCGCGCGACGTGTCGGTGATCATCCTCGACCTGATGATGCCGGGCCTCGATGGCATCGGCGTGCTGAAGGCGATGCGCGAGCGTGGCATCCACATTCCCGTCATCGTGCAGACCGCGCAGGGCGGCATCGAAACCGTCGTTTCGGCAATGCGTCACGGTGCCTTCGACTTCGTCGTCAAGCCGGCCTCTCCCGACAGGCTGCAGGCGTCGATCGGCAACGCCCTCAAGGTCGAAGCGCTCGAAGGCGAAGTGAAGCGCTCGTCACGGCAGCGCGGCGGCCATCTGACGTTCAAGGACATGATCACCCACAGTCCGGCGATGGATCGGGTGATCCGGCTCGGCAGCAAGGCGGCGGCGTCCAACATTCCGATCCTGATCGAAGGTGAATCCGGCGTCGGCAAGGAACTGGTGGCGCGCGCCATCCAGGGCAGCGGCGACCGCCGCTCGAAACCCTTCGTCACCGTCAATTGCGGCGCCATCCCCGACAATCTGGTCGAATCGATCCTGTTCGGGCACGAGAAGGGCTCGTTCACCGGCGCCACCGAAAAACATACCGGCAAGTTCGTCGAAGCGCACACCGGCACGCTGTTCCTTGACGAGATCGGCGACCTGCCGCTCGACGTGCAGGTCAAGCTGTTGCGCGCCGTACAGGACGGCGAGGTCGATCGGGTTGGCGGGCGCTCGACCGTCAGGGTCGACATCAGGCTGATCTCGGCAACCCATCGCAACCTGCTGCAGCAGGTCAAGGACGGAAAGTTCCGCGAGGACCTGTTCTACCGGCTGAACGTCTATCCGATCTTCGTGCCGCCATTACGCGACCGTCGCGGCGACATCCCCTATCTGGTCGAGCACTTCATGGAGAAGGTGGCGCCCGCCGATCCGCGCCACCGCCTGCGGGGCATCTCGGCTGCGGCGCTTGCCATGCTGCAGGCCTATGACTGGCCGGGCAACATAAGGCAGCTCGAAAATGCCGTCTTCCGGGCTTCGGTGCTTGCCGACGGCGACATGCTGACTGAAGAAGAGTTCCCGCAGATCCGGGCGCAGGTCGAGGGCACGGTCAATCTCGATGCGGGTATCGCCTTGCCCAATTCAGTGGGGCCAGCTTCAGGGTGGCCAGCTTCTGGAGTGGCTTCGGGCAGCCAGCCGCGTGATAACGTCCCGGCCGCCGTCGGCGTCGCCGCGGCCGAGCCCGATGCACCGGCCAGGCCTCGTTTCGGCACGCTGCGGGCGCTCGACGAGCGCGGCAATGTGCGTGCGCTGGCCGACGTCGAACTCGAAATGATCAAGCTCGCCATCGATCACTATAACGGCCAGATGAGCGAAGTCGCCCGCCGCCTCGGCATCGGCCGGTCGACGCTCTACCGCAAGCTCAAGGAATACGGCATCGACCCGGAAACCGGCCGCGTCGAACGGCTCGCTTCCTGAGTCACAGGGCCAAGCCGGTTCTCATCCGGGCATCATCCCACGCAACTGCGCCTCGAAATGATGTGTTCGCCACAGTGTTCACGTATTAAGGCGGACGGTAACAGATCGTGTTTCGAGCTGGCGCCAAAACATGATCTAAACCAGCGGTTTACCAAGATATCCTGCGCAATATTTTTGGCGGGATATCGCCACCGTGTTACCGCATTTCGGCTTCAATAAGCGATGATTAAACATTAGGATCGATATTCGGATGCACACACCACGCATCCGTTTGGTCAAATCCGGGGACAAAACGGCAGCCTGCAAGGCCTTTTGATTTGAACAGAATCGAACGACACGAAAACGGGCGGCATTATCACATGAGCGTCTGGCCGAGATGGCTGGCAGCGGTGATTGTTGCCGTCGGGTTCCTTGCAGCGGCGGCAACCGGCGCCAGCGCCGAGACACGTTCGCTGAAGCTCTATCATCTCCACACGCATGAAAAGGCGGAGATCGTCTACAAGCGCAACGGCCGCTACGACCAGGCGGGCTTGCGAAAGATCAACATCATCCTGCGCGACTGGCGTCGCAACGAGCCGACCAAGATGGATCCGCGCCTGCTGGACCTGGTCTGGGAGGCCTATCGGGAGAGCGGCGCCACCGACTACATACAGGTCGTCTGCGGCTATCGTTCGCCGGCCACGAATTCGATGCTGCGCAGCCGCAGCAGGGGCGTCGCCGAAAAAAGCCAGCACATGCTCGGCAGGGCGATGGATTTCTATATTCCCGGCGTGCCGCTGAAGAAGCTGCGCGACGTCGGCCTCAGGATGCAGGGCGGCGGCGTCGGCTACTATCCCAGCTCCGGCTCGCCCTTCGTGCATATGGATGTCGGCAATGTACGCCACTGGCCCGGCATCAGCCGCCAGGAACTGGCGCGCGTGTTCCCCAACGGCAAGACGCTGCATGTGCCGAGCGACGGCAAGCCGCTGCCTGGCTATCAACAGGCGCTCGCCTCCTACAAAGCCCGCAAGGGGGCCGGCGCGCCGGCCATCGAACTCGCCAGCGCAAGCGGCGGTGCCAAAAAATCCCGTGGGTTCTTGGCAGCCCTCTTCGGCGGTGGCGACGACGAGGCGGACGACAGCGCCGACGTGGCGATGGCCGAGCCGGCGCCAAAGCCCCGTAACGTGAAGCCGGCGCCGTCCGCCAAGAGCAGCAACCTGCCTGGCATTGCCATCGTCGCGCCTCAGGATGCCAAGCGCGCTCAGATTCCGGAAGTCGCCGATGCTCCGGCGCCTGCGCCTGAACCGGAGAACGACACGCCGGAGACGATCATCGCGGCATTGCCTGCCCGCAGCATCCCGCTGCCGGATTTTGCTCAGCGCCCGAAGACGGACGTCGGCGGCCAGCCGCCTGAGAACGTTCCGTTCGGCGTGGCGGATGCGGCTGGATCGACTGAACAGGCGGTGGCGACCGCGCAAGCGCCGGCAAGTGTGGCGCCGGCAAATGTTCCGTTCGGCATAGCAGACCCGTCTGCTGCGGCCGGCCCGGTGCAGGTCGCTGCAAACAACATTCCCGTGCCGAGCTGGCGGCCCGATCATTCGCTGCCGGCCGATCTTTCGCCTGCTAGTCTTGCGCCGCAGGACAAGCAAGTGTTGCTGGCGCTGGCGAGTGCGGCCGAGCGGAGCAACACCGCCACCGACGCATTCTCGGTGTTGCCGTCGGCGCGGCCCGACAGTTCCCAGCCCGACGAGGTCAAGGCCGTTCTGGAAAGGGTCAGCGCGACCGACGAATACAAGGTCGCGTCGCTTTCCGAGCAAGCATCGGTGTTCGAGGAACCGGCGAGCGACGACGGGGCATCGAGCGACGGGGCATCGCCGCGCGAGGCCATCGTTGCCCGCCCGGCCGGCTCCGATCCGGCCGCCGTCATCGGTGCAGGCGTGAAGACCACACGCAAGGAACCCAGGGCCACCGCCCGCGACCTGAAGCCCGGCCCCAAGCCGGTGGTGGTCGCCGCCGCGCCGCAGGCCGCCCGGTGGGCGCTGCACAGCGGTGAGTATGTCGCAACTGTTTCAGATGCGACAACGGCGCCGCGCTACGCCTACGACTTCGTCCGTACGGCACCGAGCGAGGTCTATACGATAGGCTTCCAGCCGGGCAACGAGATGGCCGACGCAAACCGGTTCACCGGCAAAGCCGTCAAGTTCATGTCGGTTGCCCGCTTCAAGACCGAGTAGGCCGCGCTGGGCACCTCGCGCGGCCTCCACCGCCGGCACTGGCTTCCTTCATCCAGGGATGCTAACCACTGGTCGGCATTCTCCCGCTTCGTCTAATGGTAGGACAGCGCCCTTTGAAGGCGTGAATCGTGGTTCGAGCCCATGAGCGGGAACCAGCCCGGCGAACCAGATCGGCGGCGGCTTTTGATGCAGAAGATGCTAGCGCCCGAGCTTGCTTGCCGCGCGCGCCAAGGCTTCGATCTCGTCCCATTTGCCGGCCTTGACCAGATCGTCCGGCGCCACCCAGGAACCGCCGACGCAGATGACGTTGGGCAGGCTGAGGTAGTCCGCGGCATTCTTGCCGGTGATACCGCCGGTCGGGCAGAATTTCACGTCGGCAAGCGGCGAGGCGAAAGCCTTGAGCGAAGCGATGCCGCCCGACTGTTCGGCCGGGAAGAATTTCAGAAAGCGCAGGCCGGCTTCGCGGGCGGCCATGACCTCTCCCGGCGTGATGGCGCCGGGCAGCAACGGCACGTCGCTGTCCTTGGCTGCCGCGAGAAGCTCGCGGGTGATGCCGGGGCTGACGATGAACTTCGAACCGGCGGCCGCCGCCTCGCCGAACTGGCGGGCGTCCAGGATGGTGCCGGCGCCGACGACGGCGTCTTCAACCTCGCCCGCCACCCGGCGGATCGCCTCCAGCGCGTCGGCGGTGCGCAGCGTGATCTCGATCGCCGGCAGGCCGCCGCGGGCCAGCGCCCGGGCCAGCGGCACCGCGTCGGCGGGATTGGCGATCTTCAGCACCGGTATGACCGGCTGGCCGTTGAGGAGCGACAGGAGCTTTTCGGTCGTGCTGGGCATTCGTCGTCTCTCCTCTGTTGATCAAGTCGACCGGTTAGCAGAAGGAGGTTTTTCTGTCCACGAAACGCGGCGTGTCGCGATGTCACGCGTGGTGTTCGAAACCTTCCGCGATCAGACCGCTCCCGGCTCTGCCTTGATCCGGCTGTCGTGAGCGTCTAGTGGCTTGGTGATGACACTTCCCAGCCAAGCCTTCCGCGTTGCCGCGCTTTACCGCTTCGCCCGGCTCGACACCTTCGAGGCGCTGCGCGCGCCGCTCGCCGCCTTCTGCTACGCACGCGGCATCAAAGGCACGCTGCTGTTGGCGCGTGAGGGCATCAACGCCACGGTCGCCGGCAGTGAAACGGCAATCGCCGCGCTCATCGATCATCTCGAATCCATCGACGGTCTCGCCGGCCTCGAGATCAAATACAGCAGCGCCGCAACGATGCCGTTCCACCGCATGAAGGTGCGGTTGAAGCGCGAGATCGTCACCATGGGCGTGGAGAATATCGATCCGGCGGCAGGTGCAGGCACCTATGTCGCGCCGGCCGACTGGAATGCACTGATCTCGGATACGGGCACCATCGTCATCGACACGCGCAATGCCTACGAGGTGTCGCTCGGCACCTTCAAGGGCGCTGTCGATCCCGCCACCAACAGCTTCCGCGAATTCCCGGCCTGGGTCGAGCAGCATCGGCACGAGCTCGACGGGCGCAAGGTCGCCATGTTCTGCACCGGCGGCATTCGCTGCGAGAAAGCGACAGCCTATGTGAAGTCGCTCGGTTTGGAGGATGTGTTCCACCTCAAGGGCGGCATTCTGAAATATCTCGAGGACGTGCCCGCCGAACAGAGCCTCTGGCAAGGCGAATGCTTCGTCTTCGACGAGCGCGTTTCGGTATCGCACGGGCTGGTCGAAGGCGAGGCCGAACTCTGCCGCGCCTGCCGGCATCCGCTAGCCGCGGAAGACCGGCTGTCGCCGCAATATGCCACCGGCGTTTCATGCCCGCATTGCTTCGATGCCCGCTCGGACGAAGATCGCGCCCGCTACGCCGAGCGCCAGCGCCAAGTCGAGCTGGCGCAAGCGCGCGGCGACCGCCACATCGGAAGTTAGCTTCACGTTAAGCAACTTTACGTTAAGCAACAGAGAAACGATCGATGACCCACAGCCATGTCCCGTCGTTCTGCCGGCGCGCGACCTCGGTGGTGATGGTGCCGTCAGGAAGCCGGGTCGAGGTCAGCGCCAGGTCGCCATTGACGACAGCCGGGCGCTGATCTCCGGACTGAAATTTTCGGCCGGTTGCGGTGATCTCCGCGAACAGCCCCCGGATGGCTTCGCGGCCGAACGTCAGCTGTCCGCCACCGCTGTCGATGACGGCATGCTGCTCGAAAAGCGCGGCCATGCCGTCAATGTCTCCGACCCATTGCCGTGAAATCAACAGGCGCTCCAGTTCCTGGGGGTCGCGTGCCGGCTGGCGGTCTGTCTCATCGGTCATGCCAGGCTCCTCTCAAGCGACATGCCGCGACATTAGTCGAAGTCGGGGGCGGTTTCGACACGTCCGATGTCCAGAGCGTCGCGCGTTTTTTGACGCGGATGGAGGCTGCAGCATTATAATTTCCGCGTGAAATCCCAGCAGATGTCGGTGCGAAGTCATGCGTGGCAGCGGGCAAAAGGATGCGCCGCGTCATTGTAATGTCAAACTGCGGGACCTAGGTCTTCGACGTGCAAACCTGCCCGCGCACCTTCGGCCGGGCCAATTCTGGAGGCATTGATGTTCGATCCCAAGAAGCTCCTCGACGATCTGCTCGGCTCGCAAGTTCCCGGCACCGGATCGACTGTCCGCGACAAGGCGGGGCAGGCGGTGCAGATGGCCAAGGACAATCCGCTTGCCGCCGGCGCGCTGGCCGCGGTGCTGCTCGGAACCGGCCCAGGCCGCCAGGTCACCGGTGCGGCGGTGAAGCTTGGTGGGTTGGCTGCGATCGGCGGCCTCGCCTACAAGGCCTACCAGAACTACAAGAACGGCAACGCGCCGGCCGAGACGCAAGCTGCAGGCGAACCGGAATTGCTGCCGCCGCCGGCCGATACCGCCTTCCATCCGTCGCAAGCGCCGCAGGGCGAAGACGAATTCACGCTGACGCTGGTCAGGGCGATGATCTCGGCGGCGAAGGCCGACGGTCACGTCGATGACGAAGAGCGGCAGAAGATCGCCGGCAAGCTCAGCCTCGCCGGCGTCGGCGCCGAAGCGGAGAAATTCCTGATGTCGGAACTGGAGGCGCCGCTCGATCTGGATGTGCTGATCGCCGGGGCCAAGACCGATGCGCAAAAGCTGGAACTCTACACCGCCTCGCGTCTTGCCATCGATCCGGACACGCGGGCCGAACGCGGCTATCTCGACCTGCTTGCCGGCCGTCTCGGCCTGCCGGATGCGCTGGTCGACCATGTCGAGGCGACGGTGACGGCGGCGAAGGTGCCGGCAGCGGGCAGCACGGCCAAGCCGGTCGCAGGCTCGCGCTGGTAGCTCGAAGAGGAAGCCTCGGAGCTCGGCGCCGTTGGCGTTAGCTTCTCGTTAATCCGGTGAGCGCATGATTTCAGTCAGTCGGATCGGTTTTCCTCCTCCCATGCCCGGTTCGGATCAGGGGCGGTCGCCAACGGCCGCCCTTTTTGTGAGCACAGGCTTTGGGCCGGCTTGCCATGGTTCCCGTCATTTGCGATGCCTCATCCCTTTCAGGGAGTACAGCCATGACCGACTATAAAACCGCCATCGTCACCGGCGCCGGCACGGGCATCGGCAAAAGCGTCGCCACGGCGCTGCTCAAGGCCGGCTGGAATACGGTCTTCTGCGGTCGCCGCAAGCCGGTGCTGGAGGATGCGATCGCCGCGGCCGGGCCGACGCAGGCCAAGGCATTGGCCTTCGCCTGCGACATCAGCAAGGCCGATCAGGTCGACGATCTGTTCGAGACGGTGGCTGCGGCTTTCGGGCGCGTCGACCTGCTCTTCAACAATGCCGGCACGAGCTACAAATCGACATTGATCGACGACATCCCGGTCGACGTGTGGAACGACATCGTCGGGGTCAATCTCACCGGCTCGTTCCTGTGTGCTCGCGCCGCGTTCGGCGCCATGCGCAGGCAGCAGCCGATGGGCGGCCGCATCATCAACAACGGCTCGGTATCGGCCTATGCGCCACGGCCGGGCTCGGTGCCCTATACGGCGACCAAGCACGCCATCACCGGGCTGACCAGGACGCTGGCGCTGGACGGCAGGCCCTTCGACATTGCTTGCGGCCAGATCGACATCGGCAACGCGCTGACCGACATGGCGCAGGCGATGACGGTCGGCGTGCCGCAAGCCAACGGCACCATTGCCGCCGAAGCGGTGATGGATGTCGAGCGCGTCGCCGATGCCGTCCTCCATATGGCCAGCCTGCCGCTCGACGCGAACGTGCTGTTCATGACCGTGATGGCGACGAAGATGCCGTTTGTCGGGCGAGGGTAGGCAACCGGTCCAGGTTGTATACATGTCGTTGTCCCAAAACCGCTGCGCACTTTGGGCGACATGCACTAGACTAGGCCGTAAACTCATAAATGCGGAATGACCGGGATAGGTGGAAAGCGGGCTTGGGATTTGTGGAAAGCGGTCATGGCACATGTCATGCTTGAATTGCAGTCATAGAGAATGGTTCATGCATGAATTGGGAACAGATAGCATCGGATTTCGCTTGGGACGGCTCCTGGCGAGACATCTACGTTCTGAACACGTCTGAGGCAGATTGGCAGGTCGTCTGGGACATCCTCCTCGAATGGACCCCGCCTGCTAGTTTCAGTGTCTCCGGCAAGATCGAGTCGATGCCATTGGGCGTCGAAGCGGCCCTGGAAAGCGAAACAGGCAGCTTACTGTCTTTTTACGTCGGGCCAATCCAGCTTGCATGTCACTTCTTCAGCGCTGTCGAAATTGAGTTCGACTTCGATCCAAGGCAAGTCAGCGGAAAAACCGAGGTTGAGAAGCTTGACCGCTTTATGCGATTGCTCGGTGACGCTACTGGGAAGCAGATAATTCTTACGCAGGAAAATGATCAAGAGGCTATCATCGCCCGCTACTCTCCCGATCTTGAGAGTGTGGTCTGGACGGCACTTTCATAGCCAAATGTCTGCCTCCGCAGCGGACTTGATCAAAGATTTGCCTGAAGGTGCGATGCTGCTCGCCGACAAGGGCTACGATGCCAACGCATTGCGCACTGCCATCACCGACCAGAACACTTGGGCCAATATCCCGCCCAAAGCCTATCGCAAGGCCCCGATCTGCTTCAGCCCTTCCTATACAAAGCCCGTAACCTGATCGAGCGCTTCTTCAACAAAGCCAAACAGTTCCGTCGCATCGCGACGCGCTACGACAAGCTGGCTGAGAACTTTCTTGCCGCCCTAAAACTGGTCGCAATCCGCATCTGGCCACGTAGCTATGAGTCTACGTCCTAGGGCCGGGTGACCGGAAGCGGCACGCCGGGAAGATAGAGCGAAATCGGGCGGATTTCGTAGACGGCTGTCGGATTGACGCGGCGAAGGTCGCGCGCAATGTCGATGGCGGCGTCACGGCTGGCGCAGTCGACGACATAGAGCCCCAGCAATTGTTCCTTGGTCTCGGCGAAAGGGCCGTCGATAACCATTCCGGTGCCTGGCCCGCGCAAGGTGCAGGCGTCTTGTGTCGCGCCGAGCCGGGCCGCCGGCCCAAGGGTGCCTTGCCGGTAGAGCCGATCGTTGATCTGGAGAAGATCGGTCATCAGCGCCGCATCCTGCTCAGGCGTCAGTGCCGTAATCGCTTCTTCCTCGTGATAGGCAAGAATGGCATAGAACATCTGGCTTCTCCTTTCGTCGTCCTCACTTCGCCAGGAACGCCTCGATCCGCTCCAGCGCGCGCAGGATGTTCTCCTCGGAATTGGCGTAGGACAGCCTGACATAGCCTTCGCCGAGAATGCCGAAATCGGGGCCGCCGATCAGCGCCACGCCGGCATCCTCGAGCAGCGCCGAGGCGAGCTTCTTGGCCTTCCAGCCGGTCTTGGAAACATTGGGGAAGGCATAGAAGGCGCCTTTCGGCGTAATGCAGGAAACGCCGGGCAAGGCATTCAACCCTTCGACCACGACCTTCCTGCGGCGGTCGAAGGCGCGCATCATCTTGTCGACATCGTCCTGCGGGCCGTCGATGGCGGCAATGCCGGCATACTGGCTCGGCGCGTTGACGCAGGACCAGCAATTGACCGCCAGCTTGCGCACCTTGTCATAGAGATGCGCGCCCTTGTCGCCGTTCGGCCAGATCGACCAGCCCATGCGCCAGCCGGTCATCGCCCAGGTCTTCGACCAGCCGTTGAGCACGATCAGCCGATCACGGATTTCGGGGAAGGCGAGCAGCGAACAGTGCGTCTCGCCGTCATAGGTCATCACGTCGTAGATCTCGTCGGAGAGGATGGCGACGTCCGGGTGCGCTTCCAGGCCCTTGACCAGCTTCTCGATCTCGGCGCGGGGGGTGACGCCGCCGGTCGGGTTGGCGGGCGAGTTGAGGATCAGCAGCCTGGTCTTCGGCGTGATCAGCGCCAGTGTTTCCGCGGCCGAAAAGGCAAAGCCGTTCTCCTCGCGCATCGGCACCGGGATGGGGGCAGCACCGGTGAACTCGATCATCGAGCGGTAGATCGGAAAGCCGGGATCGGGATAGAGGATTTCGGCGCCCGGCTCGCCGAACATCAGGATCGCCGCGAACATGGTCGGCTTGCCGCCGGGCAGGATCATCACCGCTTCCGGCGAGACTTCGACGCCGGTGGTGGCCAGCGTGCGGCGTACCACCGCTTCGCGCGTCGCCAGCAGGCCGTTGGCCGGCGTATAGCCGTGATGGCCGTCGCGCAGCGCCTTGATCGCGGCCTCGACGATGTGCTGCGGCGTCTTGAAGTCGGGCTGGCCGATGCCGAGATTGACAATGTCGCGGCCCTGATGGGCAAGTGCCGTGGCACGCGCCAGCACCGCGAACGCATTTTCCTCGCCGAGGCGGTCGAAGGCCGAAATCGTGTGGAGCATTTTTCCCGTCCGTGTGGTTCTTTCAGCGAGCGTGCGTTTTTGTGAGCGTCCGCCCGCAAAAGTCAAACGGATTGGAGTTTTCGGTGTCGGAAAATCTCAAGAATTGGCAACCGCGCCCGCGGCCCGAACGCAAGGTGCTGGAGGGGCGAACTGTCAGGCTGGAGCCGCTTAACGCCGAAAAACACGGTGACGGTTTGTTCGAGGCCTCGTCGGTGGCCGATGCCGGCGATCGCTTCGCCTGGCTGCCAGACTACCCGCCGGAGAGCCGTGCCGCCTTCCAGCCGTGGCTGGACAAGGCAGAAGCCAGCGAGGACCCGCTGTTCTTCACGGTCATCGACAAGGCCAGCGGCAAGGTTGCCGGGCGCCAGACGCTGATGCGCATCGACGCCGCCTACGGCGTCATCGAGATCGGCAACATATATTGGGGTCCGCTGATCTCGCGAAAGCCGGCGGCGACGGAAGCGCAGTTCCTGTTCATGAAGTACGTCTTCGACGAGCTTGGCTACCGCCGCTACGAATGGAAATGCAACAACCGCAACGAGCCGTCGAAGCGCGCGGCGGAACGTTTCGGCTTCAAGT
Source organism: Mesorhizobium sp. M0437 (assembly GCF_040321335.1). NCBI lineage: Bacteria > Pseudomonadati > Pseudomonadota > Alphaproteobacteria > Hyphomicrobiales > Phyllobacteriaceae > Mesorhizobium > Mesorhizobium sp. M0437. The sequence goes on along the minus strand of NZ_JAMYRK010000010.1, from coordinate 32,987 downwards.
TCGAGGGCATTTTCCGTCAGCATCTTGTGGTCAAGGGCGAAAACCGCGATACCGCGTGGTATTCGATCATCGACAGGGAATGGCCAGATCTGCGCAGAGCCTATGAGGCGTGGCTCGATCCGGCTAATTTCGACAGCGATGGCCAGCAAAGGCGGCGGCTCGAGGATTTTCGCGCTGAGTTCGGCGCCTGACCATGATCCCGAAAAGTGGACGCCGGTTTTCGGATAAGATCATGGTCAAACAAGAAGACAGAGCCTCCATCCCGAGTCTGCCGGGATGGATCAGGCTCTAGCAGGGGCTATAGATGGCGCATACCCACGACCACGCTTCGCAGGGCCACGACCACAGTCACGGTGCCGGGCATGTGCACGGCTCGACCGACAAGAAGCGCGTGCTGATCGCGGCCTGCCTGACCGCCGGCTTCATGGTCGTCGAAACGCTTGGCGGTCTCTTGACGGGATCGCTGGCGCTGCTGGCGGATGCCGGCCACATGCTTGCCGATTGCATTGCGCTCGGCCTTGCCTGGTATGCCTTCCATCTCGCGGGCCGGCCGGCAACCGTGCGCCTCACCTATGGTTTCGGCCGGGTCAAGACACTGGTCGCCTATACCAACGGCATCGCCATCTTCGCCATTGCGCTGTGGATCGTCTACGAGGCCTGGGGGCGTTTGCTGACGCCTGAGCCCGTGCTCGGCGGGCCGATGCTGGTCGTTGCCATCGCCGGCCTTGCGATCAATATCGGCTCTTTCTTCGTGCTGCATGGCGGCGACCGCGGCAGCCTGAACATGCGCGGCGCCATCCTGCATGTGCTCGGCGACCTGCTCGGCTCGGCCGCGGCGATCGTGGCGGCGCTGGTGATCCTGGCGACGGGCTGGACGCCCATCGATCCGATCCTGTCGGTGCTTGTCGCGCTGCTGATCCTGTCCACGGCCTGGTCGCTGATGCGCGAAGCCGCCCACGTCCTGCTCGAAGGCGTGCCGGCAAGCCTCGACCGCGACCTGATCGCCAGGGACATCGAGGCGACAATCAAGGGCGTGCGCGAGGTGCATCACATGCATGTCTGGTCGATCGACGGTTCCAGCAACATGGCGACGTTGCATGCCTGCCTCAATGACGGCGTCGACGCGCATATGGCGGTCAGCGCGATCAAGAAGCGGCTTGCGGCGGAACATGGCATAGCCCATGCCACGGTCGAACCGGAATTCGGCCGATGTGCCGACAGCCATGAGCATGATGACGAGCACGATCACGCGCATGATGCGGCACCGCACCGCGGCCATTATCACTGACTTCGGGAGTTCTGGGCATTGGCAACGATCGACATGAACTCTCGCCACCCTGGCGCCGCGTGATGGACCGCGACACCCGCAATGCGGCAATCGGCGCCGCTTGGGTTTTGCTGCTGTTCGGCATCGCAGCCTATTATCTTCCAACAGTGATGCTGGCGGTCGGCAGGGTCTCGACGGTGCTTGCCGGTGTCGTCGCGGCGATCTTCATGGTGGCAATCTTCGTCGTGTTCTGGCTGCGTAGCCGCAGCCAGCGCAAAAAGGGAAAGTGACATGCGCATTCTGATTACCGGCGCGGCAGGCATGGTCGGCCGCAAACTCATCGCCAGGTTGGCCAAGGACGGGACGCTCGGCGGCCGCAAGATCGCCGCGCTCGATCTTCACGATATCGTGCCGCCGCAAGCGCCGGTGCTCGAAGGTGTCAGCATTACCCTCCACACCGGCGACCTTGCCGCACCGGGAGCGACCGCAAATCTGGTCGCGCCGCGCCCCGACGTGATCTTCCATCTCGCCGGCGTGGTGTCGGGTGAGGCGGAGGCCAATTTCGATCTCGGCTATCGCGTCAATCTCGACGGCACCAGGGCGCTGTTCGATGCCATCCGCTTGGCCGCCTATACGCCACGCGTCGTCTTCACCTCGTCGATCGCCGTGTTCGGCGCACCGTTTCCCGACATCATTCCGGACGAGTTCCACCCGACGCCGCTGACCTCCTACGGCACGCAGAAGCTGATCGGCGAGGCGCTGCTTGCCGACTATACGCGCCGCGGTTTCTTCGACGGCATCGGTATCAGGCTGCCGACCATCTGCGTCAGGCCGGGAAAGCCGAACAAGGCGGCCTCAGGGTTCTTCTCCGGTATCATCCGCGAGCCGCTGAGCGGCCATGAAGCGATCCTGCCGGTGCCGCGCTCGGTCATACACACACACGCCAGCCCGCGTTCGGCGGTGAATTTCCTGATCCATGCGGCTCAGATCGACGGTACCGCCGTCGGCCCACGCCGCAACCTGACGATGCCGGGCGTCGCCGTCAGCGTCGGCGAACAGATCGAAGCGCTGGAACGGGTCGCCGGCGCCAAGGCGGTGAAACTGATCCGCGAGGAGCCCGACGAGACGATCTGGGCGATCGTCAAGGGCTGGCCGACGCGCTTCGAGGCGCGGCGCTCGAGGGAGCTTGGCTTTGCCGCCGAAACGAGCTTCGACGAGATCATCCGCGTCCATATCGAAGACGAGTTGGGCGGCAATATCCCTAGTTAAAGCGCCCCGATCGGACGCAACGAGGTCAGGCGCCAGTCAGGCTGGCCGAAAGCAGCAGCAGGCCGAACAGGAAGACGAAGGCGGCGCCGCCGATCTCGACGAAGGAATGGATGCGGTTGCCCATGCGGCCGTCGCCGGCGAAATACACCGCCCAGTTCTTCGCGGTCACCGCAAGAGTCGCCAGAGCCGAGACGGTGATTGCGGTGCCGAGGGCCATGGCCAGCACCGACAGGATGCCGCCGAACCATAGCCCGTTCAGCAGGGCGAAGCTCAGCACGATCAGCGCGCCGGAACAGGGGCGGATGCCGACGGCAGCGACAGCCGACCAGGCCGTGCGCCAATCGAAGCGATCACCGGAAAGCAGCGCCGGGTCGGGCGCATGCGAGTGCCCGCAGGTCTCGCAGACCTCGCCCGCCGCATGGCTGTGGTGATCGTGCGCAGCATGGGCGTGGTCGTGGGCGCCGTGGTCATGCGCATGATCGTGGTGGTCATGCGCATCAAGCGCGTGGGAATGTGCCGCATGGGCATGCGCGGAATGTGAATGGCCGGCATGTGAATGGCCGGCATGGGCAGCCGAGAGGCTGTAGCCCGGATTTGCGCCGAACACGCGAAGGATGGCCGGGCCGGCCTTGCGCCACAGCAGCCAGGCGCCGAACAGAGTGACGAAGACATAGCTCATGATTTCGAGGAACCATGCGGCGTCTGTCATCGAGACAGCAGTGCCGCGCAGCAAGAAATAGGCGACCAGCATCACCACGATCGCGGTCAGCGCCTGCAGCAGGGCCGAGACGAAGGACAGCATGATGCCGCGCCGGAGCGCCACTTCATTGGCCACCATGTAGGAAGAGATCACCGCCTTGCCGTGACCGGGGCCGGCGGCGTGGAAAATGCCATAGGCAAAGGACAGGCCGATGAGCAGCCACAACTTGCTGCCGTCCTGGCGCATCGCCTTCATCGCGCCGGCAAGCGCATGATAGAATTCCTGCTGGCGCAGATTGATCCACATCAGGATGTGGGCGAACGGGCCGGTGGCGGTTGGAGCCATGCCGTCATTGGTGCCGATGCCGAGTGAACTCTGGGCGTGGGCGGAGCCGAGAAAGTGCGTCATCACAAAGGCGACGGCCAGAAGACCGAATGCCAAACGCAGGGACGGTTTGGTCACTGGATCTATCCTTCCGGCTGACAGGTCAGTTCAAGTTTGGTGGCAAAGATCTTGCTCATGTCGGTGCCTGTCGGATCATTGAAGAAGGCCTCGGTCAGGGTCTTCTGGTTCTGGGCGATCGCCTCGTCCGGGTTCGGGCGGACAACCTTGCTGGTGCAGGTCGGCGGCAACCCATCGACCTGCAGATTGGCATCCTCGGTGAAATCGATCGCGGTGTAGAAGGTCGGGTCGTAGACGCCGATATCTATCTTGCCGCTCAGTTTGATCGGTACCTTCGGTTCAGATTCAAACAGGATGATCAACTGGTCATTGTCGAAATTGGCCATCAAATGCGGCGGCGGGGTCATTGCCACGTCCTTGCCGTCGACGGTGACGAGCTGGAAATAGTTGAATTCGGCAAGCGAGGCATGGACGGTGTCGGCGACATCCTTCAGCTCCTTGTCGTCGAGTTTCAGGTCGGAATTCTTGTCGAACTCCATCATCACCGTGCTCGAAAACAAATCGTCGAAGCGCCAGACATGGCGCAATGCCTTCACAGTTTGGTGATCCGGGCCGAGGACCACTTCGAGGCGGGCTTCGGCGAAGACGTGGGGATGCACCTCAGCCGGTCCGACGGCGGCAAACGTCGCGGTCAAGGCCGAAGCCAGCATGATTGCTTGCCGTTTCAGGTGCATTCTCGGTCGCGATTCAATCGACTTCGGTGAATTGCCGACAGTTACCAGAAAGCGGGCGAAAATGGGACCGCAACGCGGCTGAAAGCTCATGCGTTGTCCAGCGTCTTGAACCACTGCACCAGGAAGTCGACGAAAACGCGAACTTTTGCAGGCAGATAGCGCCGGTGCGGATAGACGGCAAAAATGCCGCCGCCGGGCAGAATGCGGTCATCCAGCGCAGTCAGCAGCTTGCCGCTTTCGATGTCGGGCGCGGCGATGAAATCCGGCAGGACGGAAAATCCCAATCCAGCCACGGCAGCGGCCCTTGCCGCCATCGGGCTGTTGACCTCGATCGGGCCGGAAACCGAAACGCTCACCGTATCGCCGCTGTCGCCTTTGAACGGCCAGTTGGTGAGCCAGCGCCCATTGGTGTCGATGATGCAAGGCACGCGGGCAAGGTCTTGCGGCCTGACCGGCATGCCGTGCCTGGCGATCAGTTCAGGAGACGCGCAAAGCCGTACCGAAAATGGCGCCAGGCGTCTGGCGATCAGTGAGGAATTTTCCAGCCGCGAAATGCGCACTGCCAGATCGAAACCCTCTTCGACCAGATCGACGAAGCGGTCGTCGAGATGAATGTCGAGCACGATGTCGGGATGCTGCTTGGCGAAGTCGATCAGCGATTGGCCGATCGGCGCGTCGGCAAAGGTGCGCGGCGCCGACAGCTTGATCCTGCCGCGCACGTCGCCGGAGGATTCGCGCACCGCATCGGCAAGGCTGTCGACCTCGCGCACGATCTCCGAGGCGCGCCGGTAATAGGTGTGGCCGGCCTCGGTCAGGGAAAACTGCCTGGTGGTGCGGTTGAGCAGCAGCGCGCCGAGCTCGTCCTCCAGCTCGCGCACATATTTCGACAATAGCGCCTTCGAGCGGCCGATCTTGCGCGCCGCCGCCGAAAATCCTTCGGCCTCGACCACGTCGATGAAGGCGCGCATGCGGGTCAGCGTATCCATGTCATGCGCCTCCTTGGTGGGCCGAAAGGATGCGGGCGGCCAGCGCAATCAGCTGCCGGTCGCTGTTCTTCGGACCGAGCAGCGAAAGGCCGAACGGCGCCCCGCCGGTCTTGCCGAGCGGCAGCGTGATTTGCGGAAAGCCGGACAGGCCGGAAAGGCAGAGCAGTCTCAGCGCCCGCTCGCGATAGGTCTGCAAATCGTCGAATGACGCGGCCTTGAGCGGCGCGGCACCAGGAGCGGTTGGAAGCACAAGAACGCCGTCGTCGCCAAGCAGGCCGGCCAGTTCGAGGCGAAACGAAACGCGACGTTCCGTTTCACATTGCGCGGTTGCCGCGTCGATTGTCGCGCCGTGCTCGAAACGCTCCTTGACACCGGGTCCCAGCATGCGGTCGCCGCCGGCGATCCAGGCGCCGTGACTTTGCCAGGCTTCATAGCCTTGCAGCTTGCGGAAGCACCAATAGAGATCGTCGGTCGAATGCGACAGCGGGCCGACGCTGCGCGGTGCGCCCAGCACCGAAGCGACACTGCGGAGCATGGCGCGATATTCGTCGGCCTCGTGCGGGCCGAGCACGAGGCCGTCCAGCGCAGCGAGAGTGACGGGGCGTCTCAGTTCATGGGAATGCGGATCGTCGCCGAGCAGCACCGTGCCGACCTTTTCGTAGATGACGATGTCGCTTGCGAACCAACCGAATGTGTCCAGCGAAGGCGCCAGCGGCATGGCGCCGTCGAGTGGGATACGGCCATGCGTCGTCCTGAGGCCGATCAGGCCGCAGAAGCTTGCCGGCGCTCGGATCGAGCCGCCGGTGTCCGATCCGGTTGCAATGTCGGCCAGCCCGCCGGCGACTGCCGCGGCAGAACCGGAGGACGAGCCGCCGGTGACGCGGTCGGGTGCTGCCGGGTTGATGGGCGACGGGAAATGCGCGTTCAGCCCCAGCAGGGAAAATGCGAGCTCGTCGGTCTGCGTCTTGCCGACGAAGCGGGCGCCCGAATCAAGCAGCGCCTGGACGGCCGGCGCGGTCGCCATGGCCGGTGAAGCGTCCCGGTATTTCTGCGGATTGCCGCAGCCGGTGCGGTAGCCGGCGACGTCGAAGATGTCCTTTACGGCAAGCCGCAAGCCGGCAAGCGGGCCGGATTGCGCATTGGTAACAGGGACTTGATCAAGATCGAGAAAAACGTTCAGCGGGCCGCGAGTGCCTGTCATGCGTTCGATATCCGGATGTGCTTGCCGCAGCATTGTTCCCCTGGTTGCCGCAGCATTGTTCGATGCCACAAATTTTACAACCTGCCATACGATTTTTATTGATTGTGAAATCTTTCGATCTTATATCGCGCTTGCCCAAAGTCGCACGTGCCTGTGGGTGTCCGCCGATCCTCGAATGGTGAGGGTAATCGGTAAGGTAACTGGAGCCAACCCCTCCAGTCGGTTTAGCGGCCAACCGCCAACCGAGGACACCTTGAAGCAACGACGGTGCGGGCCTTTCTGGTGTTCTGCCGGTCGTCCAAAGACCGGGGTTACTGAAGAGGCACACCTTCATTGCCGGCAGTGCGGACGGGTCTCCCATCCAAGCCAAGGCAGACAAAGCGAACCGAGGCCGGGCAAGGCCAAGGTTCACCGCCGCGAGACGGCGCTTCATGGTTCCGGGGTCTCCACCGGCTGGTTCCATGGATTTGACGTCCCGCCTTTGTCCACCGCGTGTTCGCGAGGTCGAGAGCCCGCGTCCGCAAGCCTTTGTGCGCGCCGCAAGGCGCTGATGGAGAGACCCGATGGCTACTCAGCGCATCCTTGACTTTCTCGCCACCCGACGTCCGAACGGCCCGTGCCTGGTCGTCGACCTCGATGTCGTGCGCGACAATTTCCGCGCCTTCGAGAAGGCGCTTCCCGATTCGAAAATCTACTATGCGGTGAAAGCAAATCCGGCGCCGGAAATCCTGCGCCTGCTTGCTGCGATGGGCTCGTCCTTCGACACCGCTTCCGTTGCCGAAGTCGAGATGGCGATGGACGCCGGTGCGCCGGCGGACCGCATCTCCTTCGGCAACACCATCAAGAAGGAGCGCGACATCCAGCGCGCCTACCAGCTCGGCATCAAGCTGTTTGCGGTGGACTGCGTCGAGGAGGTCGAGAAGATCGCTCGCGTCGCTCCCGGCGCCCGCGTGTTCTGCCGCGTCCTGACCGACGGCGAGGGCGCCGAATGGCCGCTGTCGCGCAAGTTCGGCTGTGTGCCGGCGATGGCGGTCGACGTGCTGCGCCATGCCAGGGCGCTCGGTCTCGATGCTTATGGCGTGTCGTTCCATGTCGGCTCGCAGCAGACCGACCTGACCGCCTGGGACCGCGCGCTGGCCGACGCCAAGAAGGTGTTCGCGACGCTGGCCGACGAAGGCATCGTGCTGAAGATGGTCAATATGGGCGGCGGCTTCCCGACCCGCTATCTCAGGGATGTGCCGGTGGCGCAGGCCTACGGCCAGGCGATCTTCTCGGCGCTCAGGAAGCATTTCGGCAACGCGATCCCCGAGACGATCATCGAGCCGGGCCGCGGCATGGTCGGCAATGCCGGCGTCATCAAGTCGGAAGTCGTGCTGATCTCGAAGAAAGCCGATAACGACAATGTGCGCTGGGTGTTCCTCGACATCGGCAAGTTCGGCGGTCTCGCCGAGACGATGGACGAGGCGATCCGCTACCCGATCGTCACCGCGCATGACGGCAGCGAGACCGCGCCTTGCGTGCTCGCCGGCCCGACCTGCGATTCGGCCGACGTGATGTACGAAAAGACGCCGTACCCGCTGCCCCTGTCGCTGACCATCGGCGACGAGGTGCTGATCGAGGGCACCGGCGCCTACACGACGACCTACGCCTCGGTCGCCTTCAACGGCTTCGAGCCTCTCCGATCCTACGTGATCTGAGGGCTCGCAAGAGTTGCTCAGATCATCCCCGGTGGGCGCCTGTCGCCCGCCCGGGCTCGCCTGTGGAACAATCCGCTTGTGCAGGATCGCGGAAATGAACATTGCAGATCTCATTGTTGAAGGCGTGGGAATCTCCCCCCTCGAGGGGGAGATGGCCGCGAAGCGGCCAGAGGGGGTCGGTTCGACTGGACTCGGCCTCCTGCCGCAGATGGAGGCCGGCGCTTCACGCGCGACAACCCCCTCTGTCGCCTTCGGCGACATCTCCCCCTCGAGGGCGGAGATTGCGGTCGTCGCCGAAACCGCCGCCGACGTCCCGGCGCGCGAGGCTTTGCTCGATCGCGCCATGGGGCCGAAGCGCCGGAAGAAGTCGTCGGAAAAGCTGCGGCGCGGCCGCCGGCCTTCGGAGGGCCTTGCCTTTGTCGCGCGCGATGCGTCGGGCACTGTTGCCGGCACGGTGCGGCTGTGGGACGTGGTGCTGGGCGAGGGCGGCACGGCAGCGCTGCTGCTCGGCCCGCTTGCGGTCGACCCGGCGCTGAAAAATGCCGGCATCGGCTCGGCGCTGATGCGCCATGCGGTCACCGAGGCCGAGCGGCTTGGCCATGTGGCGATCCTGCTGGTCGGCGACGCGCCCTATTACGAGCGCTTCGGGTTTTCGGCCGCAAAGACCGGCTCGCTGGCCATGCCGGGGCCTTACGAGCGGCACCGCCTGCTGGCGCGGGAACTGGTTGTCGGCGCGCTCGACGGCGCGCAAGGCACCCTGAAGGCGGCAGGGCGCAAGTTGAAGGCGCAGAGGCTGCCGCTCGCTGCGTGACGGATCAGAAACAAGCCGCCCATTGCACGGCGGCTTGTTTTCATCCCTGACCGGAGTGGATCAGCCGATCAGCTGGCTCAGCGCCATGGCGACGCTCATGTCGCCTTCGACCTTTATCTTGCCGGACATGAAGGCCATCGTCGGGTTGAGGTCGCCTGATATCAGCGAGTCCAGATCGTCGAGCGACAGCTTTATGGTGCAATCGGCCGGCGCATCGGTGGTCGAGACATCGGCGCCGTCGATGACGATAACGCCGTCGCTGCCGGTGTCGAATTTCACCGAGCGATCGAACCCGGCACTCGCCACGCGCGACCTGATGTTGTCGGCAATCTCCTGAACGCTCATGGCGGTTCTCCTCGTCTGCTTGCGTTTGTCGCTCGCCGCTTGCCTGGTTTTACAGCCACGGCCGCCGGCGCATATAGCTTCGGGTTGACGTTTACGTCAACGCAGTTCCCCGAGGTGAAGATGGGCTTTATCGCCGCAGCATCACGCGGGCATGGTTGCCGGTGCTGTCCTTCGCCAAATTCAGGGATGCGGTGCTGGTGCCGAGCATGAACGTGCAGTCGGCGGCAGAGACCTTCCAGCGCGCCGGCGCCGAGGAATTGGCGGCGGTCGAGGATTTCACCGACCGCAAGGTGGTCGGGCTGCTGACCGAAGGCCACCTGATGCGGCGCTATGCCGAAGAACTCGACAAGGCGCGGCGCGATCTGTCGGGCGAGGGGTAGCCGCGTCCTGTCCCGATAGCGATTCGACACACATGTCGGCTGCTGCGTAAGGAGGGCTCACGTCAACGGCCCGCTAATCGCCGGCTCCGAAATCCGATTGCGCGGACTGTCTTCTTCCTTGTGGAAGAGTGTCTTGAAGAAAAGAGCGTCGGGAACCGCCTTGATTACTTTTGCGATCACGGCGGTCGCGAGCACGGCAAACGCTAGGCGACCGAGAAGCACGCTCGTAACATCAGCGCCAAGTGTGACAACGACCAACGTATCCTCAATGAGGCTATGGGCAAAACCCATGAACACGCAGGCAAGGAATATCTGACGCGGCTCCGCGCTAGGCGTGCGCGCCTCGCGGATCAGCAGTCCTGCGCCATAGGAAATCCCGAGAAACAGGCCGACAGCGGCGAAAGGTACCGTCTGCTTTTCGATGCCGGCGAGCCGAAAGAGCGGTGCAAGCCCTCTGTTCATCCACTCCAAAATGCCCGACATCTTGAGAAGCTCGATCACCCAGCTCAGCGCAAGCAGAACAACGAGCATGATGCCCAGGGTTTTGAGCGTACCCAGGAGAAAGCCGCCCCAGTCGGTGCTTTCATTTGTCGGCATCCACGCCGGCTTCACCGGTCCTGACAGCCATCCGGTCACGGCGAATATCTGATGCAGAAGGACAGCAAAGACCAAACCCCCGCCAATACGAAGCGCCGCGGTGACCAGGAAGCTCGGCCCGGCCCTCTTAATGATCCGTTGCTCGATCGGAATAGCATGTGCAAACAGCAAGAGAGCCGAAAGAACCGTCATGTCGGCAGTGCTGAGCGCCGAAACCGGAACCAAGGTGAATACGATCACAAGCGCGCCCCAGATCCCGACCAGCAATCCCGTCAGCCAGGCAAAGGCGAGTTCAGGTGGCAACCCCACCTGCAACATGAGCGGGGAGAAGAACGGAGAAATCGCCTGGATGACGCCAAGGTCCTGCAGCAGCCGCGTGGCAATCGCAACCGGAACGATCACGCGAACCAGTTCCCAATAGATTTCAAGCGTCTCCAATGTCTTGCGATAGAAGGCGGCGCAAATTGCCATCATGCTGCTCCATCATCCCTGGAGCCATCTGAGTAGCGTGAGACGCTTCGCATTTGTGGTCAAAGTTTGCGATTCCGTGCAATAAAATTGCAACGCACCGACGCTGAGCGCGACCGACATGGACAAGATCGACAGAAGGCTTCTCAACCTGCTCCAGGATGATGCCTCACGAACTAACGCCAAACTGGCGGGGTTAATCGGGCTTTCCCCTTCGAGCTGCCTGCGCCGCATACGACGACTGAAGAAAAGCGGTGTCATCAGCCGCGTCGTCGCGCTTCTCGCACCGGCAAAGGCTGGCCGGGGCTTGAAGGCGATCGTCACCGTCGAACTGGAGCGTCATGGTGAGCAGTATATGCGGGACTTTCTCGAGTTGGCCGCCCAGGAACCGGCCGTCACTCAGGCCCACAGTGTAAGCGGCGAAACCGACGCCGTCCTCATGCTCCGCCTGACGGATATGGAAGAGTTCGATGCGCTGTGCGAGCGACTGTTCCGAGACCGAAGCAACGTCGCGCGGTACCACACGATGTTCGTGATCCGAACGGCCAAAGAAGTGACCGCAATTCCACTGTAGATGTTAGGTTGCGATAGACTTGCTAGGCCGCGAATTCATAAACGAGCATTGGCCGCACGGAGCGCGGCTTGAGCTCGAGCCCAAATCATCCCCCGGCAAGGCGCGGCAGCAGGAAAATCTCCGCCCCTTCCGGCAGTTCTTTCGACCAGGTGTCGCGGTAGATCGTCCCGTCGATGGCGACGGCGATGCCGCGATCGATGTAGGGCTCGAGGCCGGGATACTGCTCAGCCAGTTTCCTGAACAGCTCCCGAATATCCTTCGCCTCGATTTCGACCTTGCTCTTGCCTCCGGCGATCGCGCCGAGCGACCCCCAGAGCGTTACTTCGACCATCAGCCTCCCCGTTCCGCCTCGATCGCCGCCAGGATGCGCGGCGGCGACATCGGGATATGGGTCATGCGCACGCCCGCGGCGTTCGACACCGCATTGGCGATCGCCGCCAGCGGCGGCACGATCGAGGTCTCGCCGACGCCGCGCACCCCGTAGGGATGGTTGGGATTGGGGATCTCGAGGATCTGCGTGTCGATCATCGGCAGGTCCGAGCAGACCGGGATCCGGTAGTCGAGGAAGCCAGGGTTCTGCAGCCGCCCGTCCTTGCCGTAGATATACTCCTCGTTGAGCGCCCAGCCGATGCCTTGTGCGGCACCGCCCTGGTATTGCCCCTCGACATAGGTCGGATGCACCGCCTTGCCGGCGTCCTGAACGACGGTATAGCGCAGCACCCTGGTGGAGCCGGTCTCGGGATCGACCTCGATATCGCAGATATGGGTGGCGAAGGAGACGCCGGCGCCGTCGGCGACGAGTTCACTGTGGCCTGCGATCGGTCCCCCCGTCTTCCCTGACGCGGCTGCGATCTCCTTCAGCGACAATGCTGCAAGGTTGCCGTATTTCTCGCCCTTGGCAATCGCGTGACCTTTTTCCCAGACCACATCGTCGACGGGAATGTCCCACATCTGTGCGGCGCGTTCCCGCAACACCTTGATGGCGTTGCGGGCGGCCGAGATCGTCGCCATGGAGGAGGAGAAGGTGCCGCGGCTGCCGTCCGTCATGTCGTTGTAGCCGAGGCTGGAGGTATCGGCGACCACCGCCTTGACCTGCTCATAGGGGATGCCGAGCTCCTCCGCCGCGACCAGCGAAAGCGACGCGCGGGAACCACCCACATCGACCGTGCCGACGGCAAGCGAGACCGAGCCGTCCATGCCGATGTTGAGGTCGGTGCAGGTCTGGCCACCGAAATTGAACCAGAAGCCGCAGGCCATTCCGCGGCCCTGGTTCTTGCCGAGCGGCGCCTTCATGTGCGGATGGTTCTTCACCGCCTCCAGCGTCGGCCCGATGCCGATCGGGCCGTATACCGGTCCATAGGACGATCTGGTGCCTTCCTGCGCCGCGTTCCTGATCCGGAACTCGACCGGGTCCATGCCGATCTCCTTGGCCAGCTCGTCGACCGCACTTTCCACTGCAAACGCCGCCATCGGAGCCGACGGCGCGCGATAGGCCGCGGTCTTGGGCCGGTTGACCAGCACTTCGTAGCCGACCGTCCTGACGTTCTCGAGCTTGTAGCAGGCAAAGGCCGTCATGGCGCCGATCTCGGCCCACGTACCGGCATAGGGGCCGCAGCTATAGCGCAGCGTCGCCTCGGCCGCCGTGATCGTGCCGTCCTTGCGGGCGCCGATCCGAACGTCGATCGAGGTGGCGCTGGTCGGGCCGGAGGCGCGGAACACCTCGTCGCGCGTCATGACCAGCTTGACCGGCCGCCCGGCCTTGCGTGACAGCGCCAGTGCCACCGGCTCGGCCCAGACATGGGTCTTGCCGCCGAAACCGCCGCCGATCTCCGAGGAGGTGACGCGCAGCTTCGAGGCTTCCATGCCAAGCAGTTGGGCGCAATGTTGGCGGTAGACAAAATGGCCTTGCGTACAGACCCACAGGTCGGCGGTGCCGTCGGAGCTGACATTGGCCACGCAGGCATGCGGCTCGATATAACCCTGGTGCGTCTGCTCGGTCTTGAAGGAGCGCTCGACGACGAAGTCGGCCTGGCCGAAACCTACGTGGATGTCGCCATGGCCGTACTGGGTGCGCTTGGTGACATTGGAAGGCTTGACGGGCTTTTGCTCGAGGCCCTCGGTGAAGATGGCGTCGTTGACCAGAGGTGCGGAGTGCTTCATCGCCTCGTCGACGTCGGTGACATGCGGCAGCACCTCGTAGTCGACCTCGATCAGCTTCAGTGCCTGCCTCGCCGTGCGGGCATCGACCGCAGCCACCGCGGCCACGGCATGGCCGTCATAGAGCGCTTTCTTGCGCGCCATGCAGTTGTCGAGGATGTCGTACATGGCGGCATCGCCGTCGGTGAGGTCGGGCAGGTCGGCCGCGGTGATCACGGCCTTGACGCCGGCGAGCTTCTCCGCCTTCGACGTGTCGATCTTCCTGATCGTGGCATGCGCATGGGGGCTTCTGAGAACGCGCCCGACCAGTTGCCCGGCCATGTTGAAGTCGGCGCCATAGCGTGCGCGGCCCGTCACCTTGTCGACGCCGTCGGGACGGATGGGACGCGTGCCGACAGAGGTGAAATTGCGTCCGGAGTAACGCGGATCGAAATTCATCGTCATGCTCCCTTCATCACGCTGGCCGCGTCCTGAACGGCACGCACGATCTTGTCATAGCCGGTGCAGCGGCAGAGGTTCCCGGCGAGGCCGAAGCGGATCTCCTCCTCGGTCGGATCGGGGTTCTTGGCCAAAAGGTCCTTCGCCGCTATCAAAAAGCCCGGCGTGCAGACGCCGCATTGAAGTGCGGCGTGCTCCAGGAATTTCTGCTGCAGCGGATGCAGCCTGTCGCCGTGCGCCATGCCCTCGATGGTCTCGACGTGCCGGCCCTCGGCCTCCGCGCCGAGCACCAGGCACGAGCACACCAGCCGATCGTCGAGGATGATGCTGCAGGCCCCGCAGTCGCCGGTGCCGCAGCCTTCCTTGGCGCCCGTCAGCCCCAGGCGGTCGCGCAGGACATCAAGCAGCGTCTCGTCCGGCTGGCAAAGGAACTCGACATTGTCGCCGTTGATTGTCGTTGATACTGCCACACCAGCCATCATTTGCCTCCTGCGCGTGCATAGGCGGTCGTGGCGGCCCGCTTGGCCAGCACACCCGCGACTTTCCGTCTGAATTCGATGGTGCCGCGCTTGTCGTCGATCGGCCGGCAGGCGCCCGAGCAGACCTTGGCGAGCCTCTCCAGCGTGGCTTCGTCCAGCTTGGAGCCGATGAGAACCTCGGCGGCCTCCTCGACCAGAATCACCGTCGGCGCCACGGCGCCCAACGCCAGACGGGCGGATTTGACGCGACCTTGCTCATCGAGCGTCAAGTTCACGCCGGCGCTTACCACCGCTATGTCCATCTCCGTGCGCGGAATGAAACGCAGATAGGCATCGCCCGAACGCGGCAGACGGCTGTCGAGCAGGATTGCCTCGATGATCTCGCCCTTGGCCAGCGACGTCTTGCCCGGCCCAGTCGGCACCGCTTGCACGGCAATCGTGCGCCTGGTTCCCGGGCCGACGACCACAGCCTTGGCGCCAGCGGCGACCAGCGCCGGCACGCTGTCGGCGGCCGGCGAGGCGTTGCACAGATTGCCGACGATGGTGCAGCGTCCCTGCACCTGCTTCGAGCCGATCAGCTTGGCCGCTTCGACGACGCCAGGCCATGCCTTCTGCAGGGCCGTGTTCTCGCCCAGCAATGCGCAGGAGACCGCCGCGCCGATGCTGAAGCCCTCGGCTGTTTCCCTGATCTCGCCAAGCCCGTCGATCGCCTTGATATCGACGATCAGGTCGGGTTCGATAAACCCGCCTTTCATTCGCACCAAGAGGTCGCTGCCTCCGGCGAGGATGGCGGCCGTGCCGGCTGATCCGGCCAACTGGCCAACGGCATCTTCCATTGAAAGCGGACGTATGTAGCGCATCGTCTCCCCTTAGTGGTCATAGTCACACCAACTGATATAACCGTCTCTCCACAATGGCCATCCTGTTCGTGCACTCGCGGATTGGGCCAGGCGCCGCAATCTCATTTTGCTCGTCCAACTGGACGCACCGCCAGCCACTAATGCTCGATCGGTCCCTTCGGCATCACCAGCGCGGTGCCGGCTGTCGTCGGGCGCTCGATCATGCGGCGGACGCGCGGTGGCTCGTTGCCGCTGTGCAGCGCCCTTATGCGCTCGCCGATGACGGCGTCGGCGTAGGTGGCGCGCCGATTGTGGCGGATATATTCGACCCAGGTCGGCGTGTGGTAGTGCTCGATCCATATCGAGGGATTTTCGAGATCGCGCGCCAAGGTCCAGTTGCGGGCGCCATCACGGCGGCGGATGCGGCCGCGCTCGGCCATGGTGGCGAGGAATTCCGGTACGTCCTCGTTGCGGATGACATATTCGATCATGATGGCGATGGGACCGCTGCGCGGCTTGAGATCAAGCGCCAGATGCGGCTCCTGAAAACGGTTGAGCGGATCGAGGTTGAGCACGGCCTGCTGCGGCAGCGGCAGCAGCAGGCCGATGGCGCCTCCCGCCAGCATGGCGACGCTGGCCGCCATCAGGGCGACTTCGGCGCCATGCGCGTCGGCAACGACACCCCAGACCCAGCTGCCGAGCGCGATGCCGCCGAAGGTCGCGGTCTGGTAGACCGAAAGCACGCGGCCGACCACCCAGCGCGGCGTCGACATCTGCACGGTGACGTTGAAATGCGACAGCGCCGTCACCCAGCAGGCGCCGCCGAGCAGCAGGCCGAGCGACGTCTGCCAGGCATGATCGCTGACGGCGGCGTTGAAGGCGCAGACGGCGAAGCCGGCGAATGCCATGCGTACCATGGTCTCGCTGGACAGCAGCTGCCGCAGCCTGACGCTGGTCAGCGCGCCGCCGACGGCGCCGATGCCGAAAGCCCCTAACATGATGCCGTAGCTCAGCGCATCGCCCTTGACGACGTCACGCGCGACCAGCGGAAGCAGTGCCAGGACCGCGCCGGCGCTGAAGCCGAAAGCCGAGCTCCTGACCAGCACCTTGCCGATATTGGGCGACATGGCGACATAGCGCAGGCCGGCACCCATGGCGGCGCCCAGCGTCTCGCGCGGCAAGGTCGATGCCGGCAGTTCCGGCTTCCAGCGGGCCAGCACGACGATGAGGCCGACATAGCTCAGCGTGTTGACGGCGAAGGCCGCGGCAGCGCCTGCCGCGGCAACGATGATGCCGCCGATCGCCGGGCCGACGCTGCGCGTCAGGTTGAAGCCCATCGAGTTGAGCGCGATCGCCGCCGGCACCTTGGTGCGAGGCACCATGTCGCCGACCGAAGCCTGCCAGGACGGACTGTTGAGCGCGGTGCCGCTGTCGATCAGGAAGGTGAAGGCGAGCAGCGTCCACGGCGTCATCAGGTCGAGATAGGTGAAGACGGTCAGGAGAGCCGAGACGACGAGCATGAAGATCTGGGCGATCAGCATGACTTTGCGCCGGTTGAAGCTGTCGGCGATGGCGCCGGCCAGCAGCGCGAAGAGCATGATCGGCAAGGTGGTCGAGGCCTGGACCAATGCCACCTGGTAGGACGAGGTGGCGATCGTCGTCATCATCCAGGCGGCGCCAACGCCCTGGATGAGGCCACCGAAGTTGGAGACGAGGCTGGCGGACCACACCGCCCGGAAGATGCCGTGCCGGAACGGCGCCAGCGCCGAGGCGCTTTCGCTTTCCGGTGTGTCGTCGTTCATAAATGCTTTCCCGGGCTCAAATGCGTTTGTTCTTCCGATCAATAGGCCCCGCAAGCCGTGGGTTCAAAAAATAGAACATCATTTCGCAAAGGGCGAACGCATTCTGGAAAAACATCATGGTCCAACAACAGGATAGCGGGCGGGTCAGCGCGTGCCGCCGCAGGCTGAACGATCGGTCAGGCAGGCGGTACCGCTTGCCGAGCGCTGCCATCTGATTGGCAGGCACCGGCGGCACTTCTAGCGGTCCTCGAAGCCGGTCAGCACGCCGACGGCGTTGATGCCGATCTCCTCGACGGCGTAGCCGCCTTCCATGACGAACAGCGTCGGCAGGCCGAGCCTGGCGATGCGGCGGCCGATCCTGGGATAGTCGGGGGTCTTCAGCTTGAACTGGCTGATCGGGTCCTTCTCGAAGGTGTCGACACCGAGTGAAACCACGACAACATCAGGAGCATAAGCCGAAAGCCTCGTGCAAGCGTCCTCGAGTGAGGCGTTCCACACCTCCCAGCCGGTGCCGAAGGGCATCGGGTAATTGTCGTTGAAGCCTTCGCCGTCGCCCTCGCCGCGCTCGTCGGCATGGCCGAGGAAGAAGGGATATTCGGTCATCGGATCGCCATGCAGGTTCAGCACCTGAACGTCACCGCGGCGATAGAATATCTCCTGGGTGCCGTTGCCGTGGTGATAATCGACGTCGAGGATCGAAACGCGCCCGGCGCCATGGTCGCGGAACCATTGCGCGGCGACGGCGGCGTTGTTGATGAAGCAATAGCCGCCCATGAAGGCCGCCCCCGCATGGTGCCCTGGCGGGCGGCACAGCGCGAAGGCGGAAGGCTCACCGGCCTTGACCAGCGCGGCGGCGGTCAACGCGACGTCATAGGACGACTTGATCGCATCCCATGTGCCTTTGACGAACGTCGCGCCACCGTCGAAGGAGTAGAAGCCGAGCAGCGCATCGATGCCTTTCGGGCGCACGTCGCCGCGCAGGCCGCGCGTCGGCCAGGTGAAGGGAATGGCCGAACCGCTGCGGCCCGATGCTTCCCAGAGCGGCCACACGGTCGGCGGAAATCGATGTAGTCGCTGGCATGCACCTTCCTGGCGGCGGCGAGGTCGTGGCTTTCCGGCGGCAGGATCGGACCGAGCTTCTCGCTCTCCACCCGCGCCCTGATGAACTCGGCGCGCGACGGCTTTTCAAAGGCCGGCACGATGGCGCCGGCGATCAATTCGACATTGCCGGAATGGCCGGCATGGAAAGGCGAAAAAACAGTCTTCATGAAATTGTTCCGTGGTGAGACGCGGCGACCCTAACCGTCCTGCACTGCCTTTCACAAGGCGCTGGGCCAACCAGCCATGGCTTGCTGGCCCGGCAGCCGGTCGTCTAGCCTGCCGGCAGCGCAACCGACCTGCGGGTAATCATGAGTTCAAATGCCGACCTGATCGTCACCAATGCCCGTGTGCTGACCATGGACGAAGGCAATCCGACAGCCGAAGCGGTGGCGATAAAGGACGGCAACATCCTGGCGGTTGGCGATCGCCGGACGATCGAGGCGCTGAAAGGGCCGGCCACGAAGATCATCGATGCGCAAGGCGGTTCGGTGGTGCCGGGCTTCATCGAAGCACATATGCACCTTTTCGGCGGCGCCGCCGAACTGGACAATCTGCACCTTCAGGGCGTGCATGGCTTCGATGCGCTGAGCGACGCGATCCGCGCCTACGCTGCGGCACGGCCGAACGCCAAATTGCTGCTTGGGGCCGGCGTCGACTATACCATCCTTTCCAAGGAAGAGCCGGTCACCCGCCATCATCTCGACCGCATCATCGCCGACCGGCCGTTCGCCATGTCGGCTTCCGATCACCACACGATGTGGGCCAACACCAAGGCGCTGAAGCTGGCCGGCATCCTGCACGGCAAGCAACTCGGCCCCGGCAACGAGATCGTCATGGGCGCCGACGGCCTCGCGGCCGGCGAATTGCGTGAGGGCGAGGCGTTTGGGCCGATCCTCGAGCTTTCCGGGCAGAACCGCGTGCGGCTCGGCCTTGCGACAGGCGGCGAGCCCGAACCGTACCCCTCCGCAGCCGAAGTCGCGGCCGATCGCGACCTGATGCATCGCGGTCTGGAATGGTGCGCCCGCCACGGCATCACCTCGATCCAGAACATGGACGGCAATCTCTACCAGCTCGAACTGCTTGCCGGTTTGGAGCAGGAAGGGCGGCTGCTCTGCCGCACCAAGATACCTTTTCATTTCAAGAACTTCATGACGCTCGACAAGCTGGAAAAGGCATCGAGCATGGCCAACTCCTATCGATCGGAATGGCTGTCGTCCGGCATGGTCAAGATGTTTTACGACGGCGTGCTGGAAGGCTGGACCGCGGTCATGGTCGACGACTATGCCGACCGGCCGGGCTGGCGCGGTGAGCCGCTGTTCACGCCAGAGCATTTCGCCGAGGTGGCAGTGGAGGCCGACCGGCGCGGCCTGCAGATCGCCGTGCATTCGATAGGCGACGGCGCTGTGCGCGCGGTCCTCGACGGTTACGAGGCGGCGCGGCGGAAGAACGGCAGGCGCGACAGCCGGCACCGGGTCGAGCACATCGAGGTCACCACTGCCGCCGACGTGCCGCGCTTTGCCGAACTCGGCGTCGTCGCCTCGATGCAGCCGCCGCACCCGCCCGGCGCCATGGACTTCCCGCTGGAGCCGACGCTCTCGCGCATTGGCCGCGAAAGATGGCCGCTCAGCTATGCCTGGCGGACGCTGAAGCAGGCGGGCGCGCATGTCGTTTTCGCTTCCGACTGGCCGGTGTCGCGGGTCGACCCGATCCTGGGCATTCAGGCGGCGGTGCTGCGCAAACCTTGGGCAGAGGGCGATCCCGACCAGAGCTTCTCGCTGCTGGAAGCGCTTGCGGGCTATACGGTCGAAGGGGCCTATGCCGAATTCATGGAACACCGTAAGGGCCGGCTGAAACCAGGCTATCTGGCCGATCTGGTGGTGCTGTCGGCCGATATCGAGGCAACTGAACCGGCTTCCTTGCACAAGGTGCGTTCGGTCAGCACCATCTGCGGCGGCAAGATCACTTACCGGGGTTGATGATGGCGCTGACTATGGCATGGGGCTTGCGTTCTGAACCGAGATCCAGATGCATGGTTGCCAAGCCGACCGGCATATGCTGACAATCGAATGGGAACTGGATCCGCCATCAAGAGCGGACATGAAAATGGGGTAATGCGTGCCGGATCAACCGGGTAAGAGTGCAATCGAGGTCCGCAGCGTCCGCAAGGTGTTCGGTACCGGGGACGCACAAGTCGCCGCTCTCGACACGGTTTCGGTGTCGATCCGCGAGAACGAGTTCTTCACGCTGCTGGGGCCGTCGGGCTGCGGAAAGACGACGCTGCTCAGGCTGATCGCCGGCTTCGATTTTCCCAGCGAAGGCGAAATCCTGCTGCACGGCCACGACATCGCGCCGCTGCCGCCGTTCAAGCGGCCGGTCAACACCGTCTTCCAGTCCTATGCGCTGTTCCCGCACATGACAGTGGCCGAGAATATCGGCTTCGGGCTGGAGATGCTGGGCAAGCCGAAGACCGAAATCAAGGCGCGCGTCGCCGAGATGCTGAAGTTGGTCAAGATGGAGGCGCTGAGTGCCCGCCGCACCAGCCAGATCTCCGGCGGCCAGCAGCAGCGCGTCGCACTGGCCCGCGCGCTGGCGCCGCAGCCGAAAGTGCTGTTGCTCGACGAGCCGCTGTCGGCACTCGACTACAAGCTGCGCAAGGAAATGCAGATCGAACTGAAACGGCTGCAGCACCAGACCGGCATCACCTTCATCTTCGTCACCCATGACCAGGAAGAAGCGCTGACCATGTCCGACCGCATCGCCGTGATGTCGGCCGGCAAGATCCTGCAGGTCGGCACGCCCTGGGACATCTATGACAAGCCGGCCGAGCGCTTCGTCGCCGACTTCATCGGCGAAACCAATTTCCTGACCGCGGCCATCACCGGCATCGGCAACGGCAAGGCGCGCGCGACACTAAAATCCGGCGCGACGATCGACGCGACGGTGGCTGAGGGCTTCCAGCCGAAGGAGAATGCGACGCTGGTGGTCAGGCCGGAACACGCCAAGCTGACCGGCGGCAAGGGCGATCTTTCCGGAACCGTCGAAAACATCGTCTATTTCGGCACCGACACGCATATTCATGTCCAACTGGACAGCGGCGAAGCCTTCACCGTGCGCCAGCAGAACACGCGCAGCGCAGGCTGCGGTTTCGAGCGGGGCGACAAGGTCGGCGTCTCGATCGGCAACGACGCCGCGCAAGTGCTGAGGGATTGATGGCAGTCACGTTTTCCCAAGCTGCATTGTTCGAAGCAGAGGCGGAGAAGGCCAGCGCCAGGCGCCACCGCCTGCTTTCGTTACCAGCTTTGATAATCATCGGCATTTTCGGCGTGCTGCCGCTTCTCATCATCCTCATCTATTCATTTCTTGCCGCAGCACCTTACGGCGGCGTGCAGTGGAAGTTCTCGACAGACGCCTATCTGAACTTCCTGTTCCAGCGCGATATTTTCGACGACACGCTGCAGTTTACGCCGGATTTTCTGATTATCTATCTGCGCTCGTTCGTCTTCGCCGTGGTGACGACGGTCATCTGCCTGCTGCTCGGCTTTCCGACAGCCTATTTCATGGCCACGCGACCGCCGGCGCAGCGCAACTGGTGGGTGCTGCTGATCACCATCCCGTTCTGGTCGAACCTGCTGGTGCGCACGCTCGCCATCATGTTCATCATCCGCGACGAGGGCCTCATCAACAACGCACTGATGGCTCTGGGGGTGATCGAGAAACCTATCACCATGCTCTACACCAACTTCGCCATCCAGCTCGGCCTGTTGTACTCGTTCCTGCCGTTCATGGTGCTGCCGCTCTATTCCAGCCTGGAGAAGCTGGATTTCCGGCTGGTCGAGGCCGCCTACGATCTCTATGCGACCCGTCGGCAGGTGCTATGGCGGGTGATCATCCCGCTGTCGCTGCCCGGCATCATCGCCGGCTGCCTGCTTGTGTTCATTCCGGCCCTCGGCGCCTATGTGACGCCGCTGATCCTCGGCGGCGGTATCCACCTGATGATCGGCGATCTCATCGCCCAGCAATTCGGCTCCGGGCGCAACTGGCCGCTCGGCTGCGCGCAGGCGCTGATCCTGATGGCAGCGGTGCTGGTCGCGCTCTACTTCTATGTCCGCAACACGTCGGGGAAGATGAGGCATGGCTGACCCCCGCAGCGCCGATATCAAGGACCAACCGGGCTTCCGCTCGATCGCCATCATCTGCCTTTGCGTGCTCTACGCGCCGATCCTGATCCTGATGATCTTTTCGCTGAACACCGGGTCGCTGGTCACTCGTTGGGAAGGCATCGGCTTTAGTTGGTATGGCAGTGCGCTGCTCAACGAGGAATTCCACAACGCCGCCAAGAACACGCTGATCATCTCGGTGAGCGCCACCATCATCTCGACGATCGCGGCGACGCTGGCGGCGATCGGCATGACCCGGGTGAAGCCGTGGCGCGGGCTGTCGGCCGCCTTCATGGTCATCAACCTGCCGCTGATGGTGCCGGAAATCATTACGGCGGTGGCAACGCTCTCGTTCTTTGCGCTGATCGCGGGCACTCTCGGGCTCAATTTCGGCATCGGCAATCTGATCCTCGCCCACACCGTCTTTTGCATTCCTTTCGCCTATATGCCGATCCGGGCGCGTCTCGAGGACATGGATCTGACGCTCGAAGCTGCCGCGGCCGATCTCTATGCCACGCCCTGGCATGCTTTCCGGCGCATAACGCTGCCATTGCTGGTTCCCGGCATCCTGTCGGGTGGGGCGCTCGCCTTCATCGTCTCCTTCGACGATTTCACCATCACGCAGCTGGTCGCCGGCCCCGGGCAGACGACGCTGCCCCTCTACATCTGGAACCAGATCAGGCGGCCGATGACGCCGGAGATCAATGCCATCTCCACCATCCTGCTGCTGGTGTCGATCCTGTTCGTCTCGATATCGTTCCTGATCGCGCGCCGCCGCGCCAAGTGAGTCAATGGGAAGGCAAAGGAGACTGTGATGTCTAGGAAACTGATGGCTGCCGTTTCGACGGCAGCACTTTTATGGGCAGTACCTGCACTCGCCGATGGTGAGCTGCACATCTACAATTGGGGTGATTACACCAACCCCAAGCTGATCGAGAAATTCGAAAAACAATACAACGTCAAGGTGACGCTGGACGACTACGATTCCAACGAGACCATGCTGTCGAAGGTGCGCGCCGGCAATTCCGGCTACGACATCGTCGTCCCGTCCGACTACACCGTGAAGATCATGATCGATGAGGGCCTGCTCGAAAAGACCGAGCCCAATGCGATGCCGAACGGCAAGAACCTCGACCCGCGCTTCGTCGACATCTACTGGGATAGTGGCCGTCACTACACCGTGCCGTGGCAGTTCGGCACCACCGCGTTCGAAGTCAACACCGACAAATACAAGGGCGACATCGACACGCTGGCAATCCTGTTCGACCCGCCGGACGAGTTGAAAGGCCAGATCAACATGCTCGACGATGTCAACACCGTGATGCACGCGGCCGAGCGCTATGCCGGCGTGCCGCGTTGCGGCGCCGACAAGGCCAATCTGAAGAAGGTCAACGACATTCTCATGGCCGCCAAGCCGTCATGGAAGACCTTCAGCTACGACACCATCACCAAGATCACCTCGGGCGATGTGATCGTCACGGAGGCGTGGAACGGCGCAACCTATCGTGCGCGCCAGAAAATTCCGGCGATCAAATACGCCTATCCCAAGGAAGGCATCGAAGGCTGGATGGACAATGTGGCCGTGTTGAAGGGCGCGAAGAACCTTGAAAATGCGAAGCTGTTCCAGGACTTCGTCATGGCTCCGGAAAACGCGGCGCTGATTTCGGAATTCGCCGGCTACGACAACGGCATTACCGGCAGTCACAAGTTCCTGTCGCCGGATTTCGCCAGCGCGCCGGAAATCAATCCACCGGCTGGTGCGCCGACTGCGGAATTCGTGCCACCTTGCCCACCGGAAGTGGTCGAGATCTACAACAAGATCTGGACCAATCTGCGCAAATAGGCTCGACGTGGGATCGATCGAAGGGAGGCTTCGGCCTCCCTTCTTTGCGACAAGGGGATTGGATGAAATCTTATCGCAACAGCGAACCGGCGCCGCCGATCATGCAGGGTTCGCCGCCGCGGATGGTGCCGCCGAAGCTCGACTGGGACCGGCCGCCATGGAATCGTTGGGCGTTCCAGCACATCCGCGAATTTCTGCCGACCGTCGAAGTCTGGCGCGGCAATGGCCATCGGCATCGCTTCGAGCGCGCCGAGGTCGATCTCGACGCGCTGTCGGTGAATGACAGCATGGGGCAGCCGACGACGCTCGCCGGACTGCTCGATGAGACCTATACGGACGGGTTTCTCGTGCTCAAGGACGGCAAGGTCGCCTATGAGCGCTATTTCAACGGCATGGCCGAACGGACGCTGCATCTATCACAGTCGATGGCGAAGTCTGTCACGGCCTCGGTGTTCGGCATACTGGTCGGGCGCGGGCTGATCGATCCGGCCTTGCCGGTGACGGCCTATCTGCCGGAGCTGGAAGCGACCGGCTGGGCAGGCGCCAGCGTGCAGCATGTGCTCGACATGACGAGCGGGGTGCGCTTTTCCGAGGAATACACCGACCCCTATTCCGATATCGGCCAGGTCGATGTCGCCACCAGCTGGAAGCCGGTGCCGCCGGGCAGCGATCCGGCCTTCCGCTGGCCATCGCATATGTTCGAACTGATCCTGGGGGTCAAGGAAAAGAGCCGGCCGCACGGCGCTGCCTTCGAATACCGCTCGATCGAGACCGACGTGCTTGCCTTCATCATGGAACGGGTGAGCGGCAAACGGCTGGCGCAGCTGGTTTCGGACGAACTCTGGCAAAAACTCGGCGCCGATGAAAGTGCCTGCTTTACCGTCGACAGCGCCGGTTATGCGGTCGCCGACGGGGGCTTCAACGCCACGCTGCGCGACTATGGCCGCTTCGGCCAGCTGATCCTCGACAATGGGGGCGGCATCGTGCCGGCCGACTGGATCGAGGCGACGCGCAATGGCAGGCATGGACCGGATTTCAGTCCCAGCCTGCCGGAAGGCAGCTACCGCAACCAGTTCTGGATCGAGGACCCGCGCTCGCGCGCGCTGATGTGCCGGGGCGTGTTCGGGCAGCTGATCCACATCGACTGGAATATGAAAATGGTCGTGGTGAAGCTTTCGAGCTATCCGGATTTTACCAACGTCGCCTATTCGGTGGCCACTCTGAAAGCCGTGCACGCCATTGCCGCGGCGCTCGCCTAGAACGCCAAAGACCCGGAAGGAAGCGCCTATGGCTGGCAAGACCGCGTTCGAGACCAGGTATGGCTTTGCCCGCAATGAGGTTCTGCTCGGCAACTGGCGGGAAAGCCCGTTCAGCCGGTGGTCGTTCCAGAATGTCGGCGAGCTGGTGCCGAGCGCTGCCGTGGCGGCAAGGCCGGGCAGCAGCGAGGCGCCGGCGCAGGATTTCGGCGGGCTACTTGGCGAAAAGGTCGCTCTTGCAGGCGGCGCGGAGACGGTCGCGGCTTTTCTCAGGCGCTCCGATACCGACGCGCTGACGATCATGAAACGCGGCAAATTCGTCGGCGACTGGTTCGCGCCGCATATGGAGTTTGGGGCGCGCCACATCGTCTTTTCGATCAGCAAGTCGCTGACCGCCATTGTTGCCGGCATATTGGAAGGCGAGGGGATTTTCGATCCGCAGGCACCGGTAAGCCGCTATCTGCCCGAAGCCGCCGGCTCGGCCTATGGCGATGCGCGTGTGCGGCACGTGCTCGACATGAGTGTCAGCCTCGATTTCGAAGAGGCCTATCTCGATCCGGAAAGCGCCTTCGCCCGCTACCGCCGCGCCATGCTGTGGAATCCGGGCGGGGGCATCGAGAGCCTGGCCACTTTCCTCATGACGCTGCAGGGCTTGGCCGAGCCGCATGGCCGGACGTTCCGCTACCGCTCGCCCAATTCCGACCTGCTCGGCATCCTGCTCGAACGTGCGTCGGGCCGGCGCTTCGCCGATCTGATGCGCGAAAAATTATGGGAGCCTCTCGGCGCCGTCAGCGACGCCTCGGTGACAGTCGACACGGAAGGCACGGCGCGCACTGCCGGCGGCATTTCGGTGACGCCGCGCGACCTTGCACGCGTCGGCGAGATGATGTGGCAAGGCGGCGTGGCCAATGGCCGCCGCGTCGTCCCGGAAGCCTGGATGCGTGACACGACCGAAACTGGCGGTGACGCCGGGGCCTGGCGGCGCGGCACGATGGCGTTCCTGTTTCAGCGTGGCCGCTATCGCAACAAATGGTACCAGACGGGCGCGGCAAGCGGCGCCTTCTGCGGCATCGGCATCCACGGCCAGTGGCTTTACGTCAATCCGAAGGCCGAAATGGTAATCGCAAAGATGTCGTCGCAGCCGGTACCGGTCGACGATCCGCTCGATCTGGATATGATTTCTTTCTTCGAGGCGCTGAGCCGGATGGTCTGATCCATCCAGACGCCCCGACCTTTCCTGTGGACCTCTCGCCGGGTTGAAAATGGCGCAGTTGGCGCGGCAGTGCTCTGCGCCTATGGTCGCTGCTCGTTTCGACTAGCGACAGGTACGACATGGCAGCCGACATCAAGCGCATCGCAACCATCATAGCCGCCGAGATCGCCGCCCGGCCCGAGCAGGCCGCGGCGGCGATCGGCTTGCTCGATGACGGTGCGACCGTGCCGTTCGTGGCGCGCTACCGCAAGGAGGTCACCGGCGGCCTCGACGACACGCAGCTGCGCGACCTCGCCGAGCGGCTCGCCTATCTGCGCGAACTCGACGCGCGCCGCGACACCATCCTTGGTTCGATCCGCGAGCAGGGCAAGCTGACCGAGGAGCTCGAAGCAAAGATCGCTGCAGCCGCTACCAAGGCCGAACTCGAAGACATCTACCTGCCTTACAAGCCGAAGCGCCGGACCAAGTCCGAGATCGCACGCGAGCGCGGGCTCGGGCCTCTGGCGGAAGCTATTCTCGCCGACCGTACGGCTGTACCCGCCGAGCTGGCGCTGGCCTACATCAGCGAGGACGTGGCCGACGCCAAGGCGGCGCTCGAGGGTGCGCGCGACATCCTGTCCGAACAGTTCGCCGAGAATGCCGACCTGGTCGGCAGATTGCGGACCTACATGAAGGAACGCGCCTTCCTGCGCTCGCGCGTCGTCGACGGCAAGCAGGAGGCCGGCGCGAAATTTTCCGACTATTTCGACCATGTCGAGCGCTGGGCCAACGTGCCGAGTCATCGCGCGCTGGCCATGTTGCGCGGCCGCAACGAGGAGGTTCTGTCGCTCGACATCGAAGTCGATGCCGATGACGCCTCTCCGGTGAAACCGGTTGAGCGGATGATCGCCGACGCCTACGCCATCGGCCGCCAGTTGCCGGGAGACCGCTGGCTGATGGAGGTCGCCGGCTGGACCTGGCGCATAAAGCTGTCGCTGCACCTGACGCTCGATCTGATGCGCGATCTGCGCGAGCGGGCCGAAGAAGAAGCCATCCATGTCTTCGCCCGCAATCTCAAGGATTTGCTGCTTGCCGCGCCCGCCGGCTCGCGGCCGACGATGGGGCTCGATCCGGGCATTCGCACCGGCGTCAAGGTGGCGGTGGTGGACGGCACCGGCAAGCTGCTGGCGACGACAACGGTCTATCCGTTCCCGCCGAAGAACGACGTGCGCGGCACGCAGGCCGAACTGGCCAAGCTCATCCGGCTGCACAAGGTCGAGCTGATCTCGATCGGCAATGGTACCGGCAGCCGCGAGACCGAAAGGCTGGTGGCCGACATGCTGGCTGATATGCCTGCCGGGTCCGGGCCGAAGCCGCTCAAGGTGATCGTCAGCGAAGCCGGTGCCTCGGTCTATTCCGCCTCGGCAGCGGCGGCAGCTGAATTTCCAGGCCTCGACGTGTCGCTGCGCGGGGCGGTGTCAATCGCGCGGCGCCTGCAGGATCCGCTCGCCGAACTGGTCAAGATCGAGCCCAAGTCGATCGGCGTCGGCCAGTACCAGCACGACGTCGATCAGTACCGCCTCGGCCGCTCGCTGGAAGCCGTGGTCGAGGATGCGGTCAACGCCGTCGGCGTCGATCTCAACACGGCGTCCGCACCGCTTCTGGCGCGCGTTTCGGGTCTCGGCGCATCGCTGGCCGAGGCGATCGTTGCGCATCGCGATGCCTCCGGCCCGTTCGCCAGCCGCCGCGAACTGTTGAAGGTCTCCCGCCTTGGACCCCGCGCGTTCGAGCAATGCGCCGGCTTCCTGCGCATTCCAAACGGCAGCGAACCCCTCGATGCCTCGGCCGTGCATCCGGAGGCCTATGGCGTTGCCAAGAAGATCGTCGCGGCCTGCGGGCGCGACGTCCGCTCGCTGATGGGCGACAGCGCCGCACTCAAGGCGCTCGATCCGCGCGTCTTCGTCGATGAGCGCTTCGGCCTGCCGACGGTGCGCGACATCCTGGCGGAGCTGGAAAAGCCCGGCCGCGATCCGCGCCCCGGCTTCAAGACCGCGACCTTTGCCGACGGCATCGACGACATCAAGGATCTGAAGCCCGGCATGCAGCTTGAAGGCACCGTCACCAATGTCGCGGCCTTCGGCGCCTTCGTCGATATCGGCGTGCACCAGGACGGATTGGTGCACGTCTCGCAACTGGCCGATCGGTTCATCAAGGACGCGCATGAGGTGGTCAAGGCCGGCGACGTGGTCAAGGTGCGTGTCGTCGATGTCGATATCAAGCGCAAGCGCATCGGCCTGTCGATGCGCAAGGATGGTGGCGGTGGCGCACCGAAGCCGCGCGACAATGGCGGCAGGCCGGTGCCGCGCGCGCCCGCGCCCCAACGCCAGCCGGAGCGGCCGGTGCAGCAGGGCGCGTTCGGCGCCGCTTTGGCCGATGCGTTGAAGCGGAAGTAATTTCGCGAGCCGGGCTGCGCCGCCAGGTCAGACGGCGGCGCTCGACATTGATGATCCATCACCAATGCTCATGGATCGGCGAAGCTATTTCGTTTGATTTTTTCAGGACGGGAGCCGATAAGCCGCGCGTTTCAAAATTTCTGTTTCGATGCATGTCGTTATCCCCAAGCTGCGGAACACCCTCGGGTCAGGCCCGCGGGCAAGCTTTGGGCGACATGCATGAGTTTGGGAGACCGAGAGCCATGGCCGCCGACAAGAACGCATTCGTCTGGGATGATCCTTTCCTGATCGAGGACCAGCTTTCGGAGGACGAGCGCATGGTGCGCGATGGCGCCGCGGCGTTTGCCGCCGACAAGCTCGCTCCGAAGATCGAGGAAGCCTATCTCGAGGAGAAGACCGACGCCGGGATCTTTCGCGAGATGGGCGAGGCCGGACTGCTCGGCATCACCATCCCCGAGGAATATGGCGGGCTCGGCGCCAACTACGTCACCTACGGGCTGGTCGCGCGGGAAGTGGAACGGATCGACTCGGGCTATCGCTCGATGATGAGCGTGCAGTCGTCGCTGGTGATGTATCCGATCCATGCCTATGGCTCGGAAGAGCAGCGCAAAAAATACCTGCCGAAGCTGGCGTCGGGCGAATGGATCGGCTGCTTCGGCCTGACCGAGC
This sequence comes from Mesorhizobium sp. M0437, assembly GCF_040321335.1. Taxonomy (NCBI): domain Bacteria; kingdom Pseudomonadati; phylum Pseudomonadota; class Alphaproteobacteria; order Hyphomicrobiales; family Phyllobacteriaceae; genus Mesorhizobium; species Mesorhizobium sp. M0437. Next base: position 3,170 of record NZ_JAMYRK010000010.1, on the reverse strand, counting down.
CGGATGCCGGCTCCGATCCGGGCGGCATGAAGACGCGGGCCGAAAAGACCGCGAGCGGCTACAGGATCTCCGGCTCGAAGATGTGGATTTCCAACGCGCCGATCGCCGACGTGTTCGTCGTCTGGGCAAAGTTGTCCGACGAAAGTGGGGGCGCGCATGACAACCAGATTCGCGGCTTTGTCCTGGAAAAGGGCATGAACGGGCTATCGGCGCCGAAGATCGGCGGCAAGCTGTCGCTGCGAGCCTCGATTACCGGCGAAGTGGTGATGGAAGGCGTCGAGGTCGGCGAGGACGCGTTGCTGCCCAATGTCTCGGGTCTCAAGGGACCGTTCGGCTGCCTCAACCGGGCGCGCTACGGAATTTCCTGGGGCGCCATGGGCGCGGCCGAGGATTGCTGGCACCGCGCCCGCCAGTATGGCCTCGACCGCAAGCAGTTCGGCAAGCCGCTGGCCGGTACGCAGCTTTTCCAGAAGAAGCTCGCCGACATGCAGACCGAGATCGCGCTCGGCCTGCAGGGCAGCCTGCGCGTCGGGCGGCTGATGGATGAAGGCAAGATGGCGCCGGAGATGATCTCGCTCGTCAAGCGCAACAATTGCGGCAAGGCGCTCGACATCGCCCGCCAGGCCCGCGACATGCATGGCGGCAATGGCATCCAGATCGGTTATCACGTCATGCGCCACGCCCAGAACCTGGAAACCGTCAACACCTACGAGGGCACGCATGACGTGCATGCGCTGATCCTCGGACGGGCGCAGACCGGGTTGCAGGCATTCTTTTAGGGTTCAGGCTCCGCTTCCAGGATGCCCGTGCCTGGTATCTCCCCTCGCAAAGCGGGAGATCGGCAACTTTCGTCGACCATGCCACATTTTGTTCTTGCTTTGTGCCGGCAGTTATGCTACTAATCTGGGTATGGTGCTAATTGGCTCCAACGACCCGCCCGCCGAGGCGGGTTTTTTCTTTTCCGCTCTTTTCGACGAAGCATCGCGTGTGCTGCCGATCATCGATATCGGCGGGAAGCGCCCGGTGCTGACCCGCCGGACTTCGGCTCTGCAGCGTTGCAACGTCTTGCCGCCACACTGCGGAATCCCGGGGTCGGCGCTCCGTTTCGTGAAGCTGTGAAAGCTGCTTGATTTAGGTGCAGCGCAACATCTCTGCTTGGAGAATGGTCAGCATTCGTGTCAGGGTTCAGCGAACTCCTTTTGAAACGCCGACTTCAGGGGCACCATGGCAATTCTGGCAGCCGTCTATCACCTGACCCACTACAAATACGACCGGCCGGTCGTCTTGGGCCCGCAAGTCATAAGGTTGCAGCCTGCGCCGCATTCCCGCACCAAGGTGCTCAGCCATTCGCTGAAGGTCGGGCCGGCAAATCACTTCGTCAATCTGCAGCAGGACCCCTACGGCAATTTCCTGGCCCGCTTCGTCTTTCCCGAGCCGGTGACGGAGTTGAAGATCGAGGTCGATCTCGTTGCCGACATGACGGTCTACAATCCGTTCGATTTCTTCGTCGAACCGTCGGCCGAGACGTTTCCATTCGAATACCCCGAAGAGATCCGGGACGATCTGACCATCTACCGAACGCCGGAACCGGCGGGGCCGCTGTTGGAGGCATTCCTGAAAACCATCGCGCGCCACCCGACCAACACCGTCAATTTTGTCGTCGACCTCAATGCGCGGCTGCAGCGCGAGATCGCCTATATCGTGCGCATGGAAACCGGCGTCTTCTCGCCCGAGGAAACGCTGGCCGCCGGCAAGGGGTCGTGCCGCGATTCGAGCTGGCTCCTGGTGCAGATACTGAGGAACCTCGGCATCGCCGCGCGTTTCGTCTCCGGCTACCTGATCCAGCTCAAACCCGACCTCGTTGCGCTCGACGGGCCGCCCGGCACGGCGACCGATTTCACCGACCTCCATGCCTGGTGCGAGGTGTATCTGCCGGGCGCCGGCTGGATCGGCTTCGACCCGACCTCCGGCCTGCTCACCGGCGAAAGCCATGTGCCGCTCGCGGCAACGCCCCATTTCCGCAATGCCGCGCCGATCTCCGGCATGGCGAGCTTCGCCAATGTCGAATTCGGCTTCGACATGCGGGTAGACCGCATCGCCGAGCGTCCGCGCATTACCAAGCCGTTCTCCGACGAGAGCTGGCAGGCGCTGGACGCGCTGGGGGTCCAGGTCGATGCTGCGCTCCGGGCCGGCGATGTGCGGCTGACCATGGGCGGCGAGCCGACCTTCGTCTCGATCGACGATTTCGAGGCTGCAGAGTGGAACACCGCCGCCGTCGGGCCGACCAAGCGGGAAAAGGCCGATGCCCTGATCCGCCGGCTGCGCGAACGCTTCGCGCCGGGCGGCTTCCTGCATTACGGGCAAGGCAAGTGGTACCCCGGCGAAAGCCTGCCACGCTGGACCTTCTCGCTCTACTGGCGCACCGACGGCGAGCCGGTGTGGAGCGACCCGTCGCTGATCGCGCATGAAAAGAGCGAGGCGGATGTCGGACCGAAGCAGGCCGAAGGCCTGCTGACGGCGATCGCCGACGAACTCGGCATCGACAAGACGATGGTCAGCGAAGCCTATGAGGATCCCGCCGAATGGCTGCTCAAGGAAGGCAAGCTGCCGGACAACGTCGATCCTTCCAATTCGAAGCTGGAGGACCCCGAGGAGCGCAGCCGCATGGCGCGGGTGTTCGAACGCGGGCTGACCAAGCCGTCGGGCTATGTGCTGCCTGTCCAGCGCTGGAACAGCCAGGCGTCCGGACCGCGCTGGCGCTCGGAGAAGTGGAAGACGCGGCGCGGCAGGCTGTTCCTGGTGCCCGGCGATTCGCCGGTCGGCTACCGCCTGCCGCTCGGCACGCTGCCCTATGTGCCGCCGGCGCAGTTCCCCTACATAGTCCCGGTCGATCCATCGCTGCCGCGCGGACCATTGCCGGCGCGCGAGGCGATCTTGCCCGGTTCTGCTTCTCCGGCCGAACTGGAGGGCGCCGACGAGATGGCACGACGCCAGCAGGCGGTATCCTTTACGGCCGTTACCGGCCAGCAGGACCGCGTCGAACAGGAGATCACCGAGATCGGCGGGGCGGGGGGGGGGGCCCGGGGGGGGGGGCGCGCCCCCCCCCGGCGCGGGGGTTGTGGGGGGCCCGCCGCGGCGGCGGGGGGGGGTGTGGTAGCAGGGTCGAAAGG